>DASRZR010000062.1:0-7077 GCA_035686185.1 Spirochaetia bacterium
CCGGACAGCGCGAGGGCGGCACACGTGGCAACACAGGCAATCAGGGCCATGGACCGTCTCGTTTTCATACCAGGGCGCCTGTACTCACAAGTATGTCCCTTTTGGGCCGCGTATTCCAGTGACGGGAGTATCGCCACCGTCCTTCCATGGGGTATAGTCTCGGCCGTGCGAATCCGGGGGGCGGCGCGTGCCGCCCTGGCGTCCATCACCTCGACGCTCACCTCGATACCGCTTGCCCTGGGGCTCATCGCCGGCATCATCGTGCTGGCCGCCTTGTCCACGGTCGTGCCGCAGGGCATGGACCCCGCGTGGTACGGGGCGCATTTCCCCCCGCTCGTGGCGGCCGTGATCCGCGCCGTCCGCTTCGACGTGTTCTTCCGTTCGGCCGTGTTCCTGGGGCTGGCCGGACTGCTCGTGCTGAACCTCGGATTCTGCACGGTGACCCGGGTCGTCAGGCGCGCTGCCCGGCATGCGCCGGTGCGGGTCGGCCCGGACCTGGTGCACCTTGGGCTGCTGGTGCTGGCCGTGAGCGGGATTGCCACCGGGCTGGGCCGCCGGGAGCAGACCCTTGCAATGGTGGAGGGCGATGCGGCCGGCATCGGGTCGGGGTACCACCTGGCGCTGCGCTCCCTGCAGTTCCTGGCGTACGCGGACGGCAGCCCGCGGGACTGGATCTCCACCGTCGGCATCACCCGCGAGGGGCGCCCCGAGGTTGTGGTGGCCCCCATCCGGGTGAATCACCCGCTTCGGCTGCCGGGGATCACTGTCTACCAGTCCGGATGGGACGTGAGCGGCACGCTGCGACTGCGGGACAAGTCCGGCGCGGAGGTGACGCCGCCCCAGCCGGGAGACTACTTCCGCGTGGGCGACTCGGTGTGGGTGTTCGCCGGGTTCCAGCGCGACGGAACCGCCTGGAGCGCCGCCTTCAACCGCTACGAGGACCGGGAGCTTGTGGAACGGCGCAGCGTGCGGCCGGGAGACTCCGTTGGCCCGTTCACCGTGGAGGCCGTGGAAGCGCATGACCGCACCGGCCTGAAGGTCGTCCACGATCCCGGGCTGGCCCCGTTCCTCGCCGCGTTGCTCCTTGTCACCGCCGGGATGAGCCTCACGTTCCTCCAGAAGCGCAGGGACCCGTCCTGATGGCCACCGTCGCGCTCGTCATCGTGGCCGCTGCCGCGGTGTTCCAGGCTGCGTTCCTTCTGAGGCGCGAGAACCGCCGCGATCCGGTGTCTCACTGGATGCTGGCCGCCGCCGCGGTCCTGCTCCTGCTCACGCTGGCGCGGCGCAGCCTGCAGATACGCTTTGCGGCGATCACCAGCACCTACGAGGCTCTCCTGTTCTTCGCCGCGGCGCTGTGCGTGGTGCTTTTCATCCTGCGGGTGGTGCGGCGGACCCAGGGGTTCTCTCCGTTCGTGCTGTTCGGGGCCACCGTCGTAGCCGTCGGTCTGCTGGCCCTCTCCTCCTCGCCGCTTGCCCCGCCGGGCATCCACCCGCCCATTCCCGCCCTTCGGTCGTACTGGCTCGTCCTGCACGTGGCGCTGTCCTTCATCGGGGAGGCGTTCTTTGTCGTGAGCTTCGTGGCCGCCGTGGCCTGGCAGGTGGTCCGGGAGGAGGACAGACGCGCGGAGCTGGATCGGCTCGTGGCGGCGGCCATCGGCGTGGGATATCCCGTGTTCACGCTGGGAGCGCTCGTCTTCGGTGCCATCTGGGCGGAGACCGCCTGGGGGGCGTGGTGGAGCTGGGACCCCAAGGAAACCTGGGCCCTCGTGACGTGGCTCGTGTACACCGCGTACCTGCACTCCCGGCTCGTGAAGTCCCTGCGGGGGCAGGTATCCTCATGGCTCGCGATCGCCGGCTTTGCCGCCACCGCGTTCACCTTCCTGGGGGTGAACTTCCTGCTTGCCGGCCTGCATTCATACGGGTAGCCCGGTCCCGGGCTGGCTATTCCAGTCTCCGCGATGCCTCGTCGAACAGCCGTTCCAGCAGAGGGTTGGTGGGTCCGCAGGCGGCCGCCACCTCCCGGGCCCAGGCCACGTATTCGTTCTTGCGCCGGCTGCTCCAGCCCACCGGGGGGCTTTCCGCGATGGAATGAAGGTTGGCGATCTTGTCCGCCAGCTTGATCATGCGCGCCCGCGCGGTCTTGGCCGGCGCGGACTCTACCTGCCGCCGTCGGCGTTCTTCCCGGGGCAGCCTCGTGTCATCGGTCACCTCCGCCACCAGCGAGGCGACATCCGGACCGAAGGCAGCCTGCAGCTCCGCAAACGTGGTCTCCGTGTCCTCGATCGTGTCGTGGAGGAGCCCCGCCATCACCACTCCGGCATCCGAGCCGCCCGTGGCCTCCGCCAGCAGGAGCGCGACCTCCGTGAGGTGATTCACGTACGGCTCCGCGTTGATGCCCTTGCGTCGCTGGTGCGCGTGCTTGCGCGCCGCGAAGTCCAGGGCGCGCGCCACCCCGATCAGGCCGGGGGCCGGGGGCGCGGCGGCATCCGGGGGGTTCCCGCTCACGGCTGCAGCGACTCTCCGTAGCGGCGGTGCTCTATCAACGTGTGGTCGATCACCCAGTCCTTGAGGAACTCCACCGTGGTGTGCAGCGCGTCCACCGGCGCGGTTTCCAGGTACCGTGACAGGCCCTCGATCTTCCGGAGGAACTCGCCATGCTCGTGGACGGCGTCCTCGTAGCCGTCATCGGCGTGCCGCCCGGCCAGCGTCTCCTCGTACTGCAGGTGGGAGCGGGCCAGCGCCACGAGCTTGCCGGTCATCGCCTGCATGCCGTCTCCCACGGACCGGCCTTCCGCCACCGCGGCCAGGCCCTCGATCATGTCGAACAGGAGGCGGTGCTGCTCGTCGATCTCGGGGATCCCCACCACGTAGGAATCATCCCACGTGAAGCGGACCTCCGCCCGGAAACCCTTCAGCCTCCGCTCGTACGTTTCCATCAGCTTCCACTGCACGACGGGGATATCCTCAATGGACTCCGCGGGGATGGCGTACAGCGTGGACGGCAGCAGCGCGCGCGCCTCGAACAGGTGCAGTCCGCCCGTGCTTCCGCGGCCCCGCAGGGACGGCCTCGTGAAGCGAGCCTTCCAGCCCGGAGGCAGCTCCCGGGCTCCCCGCATCATGCTCTCCTCGCCGAAGAATCCGCCGGGGGTGAGGTTCTCGATGGGACGGGCTCCCAGGAAGATGGACATGAGCCCCTCGTCCAGAAGGAGGATCTCCGCCCTCCCGCCGGGGGCCAGGAGGTCATCCTCCTTGAGCTGGCGCCGCTCCATGACGCCCGCGATTCGAAGCTGCAGCGGGAAGGACACCATCTCCCCGAACAGCCACGAGGCCTGGAGGATCTGGCGGTTGTCCTGGGCCCGGCGCAGCGTCTCCCCCACGCCGGCGCGCTTCAGGAACTCCAGGAAGATCTCGCAGGGGATGCGAAGCGCGGTCACGGCACTGAGCGCGCGGCAGGTCCGTCGCGCCATCCCGTTGCCGAAGCAGTCCAGCTCCCCGACGAAGCTGCCGGCCGACTTGCGGTTGTGCAGGCCCGTGCGGGAGTCTATCAGCTCCACGATGCCGCCGAGCAGGAAGTACACGTCGAGGGCCGGCGTATCCGCCCGCTGCACGATGGTGTCCGGAGCAATCCGCTCCAGCGGGCAGTTGCCCAGCATTGCCACGTCATCCTCGGAGGCGGTGGGGAAGTACCCCTTCAGCGTGGCAAGGCCGTCCTTCAGCAGCGCATCCGCCTGCATACCGATGAGCACGTCCTGCTGGCCGAAGGCCGCGCAGGAGCCGATCTCCTTCTGCGTGTCGGTGAGCGGGGCCGAGGAATGGCTGAGGTACAGCTTGCCGGAGGTGTCCGCCGCGAAGTCCTCCGCGCGGCCGTGGATGAGGCCGCCGCCGATGTCGATCTTCTTCACGTTCACCGTGGCGAGGAGCTTCTTCGTGCAGGACTCGTAGAAGGAGGCCGAAATACCGTTCTTCTTCGGGTCCTCCGCGATCATCTTCCTGAGTACTTCGAAGCTGCTGATGTCCGCCAGGTGCGCATAGGTGCGGTATCCCTTTTCCCACAGCGCCCGGAAGAAGAACACCGTGGTCTCCACCGGGTGCGGGGAGAGCACCGGCATGACCTCCAGTCCCTCCACGTTGTTCCAGGTCTCCAGGGTGAGGTCGTGCGGTTCGAAGTACTGGTAGAACGTGGCCTCGTTGCGGCCGGTGAGGGCCGCGTATTTCTTCACCACGCTCGCCCTCACCGGCGCGGTGGCGAAGTAGGCAATGCGGTGGTCCGTGCGCACCAGGGAGGTGAGCCCGGCAAAGTGGTCGTCATGAGCGTGGGTGTGGAAGATGCCGGAGATCTCGTTGATGCCGATGCCCAGGGCCATGAGCGTGTGCTCGATGTTCGGGCCGGCGTCCACGAGGTACAGCCGCCCCTGGAAGCAGACGATGCTGCCCATGCAGGGACGCGTCACGTCCCACCCGTCTCCCTCCCCGGTGTGGACCACGGAGAAGTACTCCCGCCGGATGGACGGGGTGCCGAGCTGGTAGGTGGGCTGGTACACTTCCGTGTCCCCCAGGTTCAGGTCCACGGTGACGGACTGCCCGCCGTAGAGGAACTCGTAGCGGTTGAAGCCGCGCCGACGGACAAAGGCACCGCCCCGCAGCTCCACCGCCGGGGCGTCCACCACCTTCAGGTCCAGCAGGTCCTCGGTGCGGCGGATGTTGTCGAAGGCGAACCAGCGCTTGATCCGCAGCATGTCCACGGCCAGGTCCGGGGGCACGCCGGCGGCCACGATCTCTTCCAGGCTGGCCAGCCCGTAGGTCCCCCGGTAGATGTAGCTGCTCTGGGCCTTCACCTGGTCTTCCAGGCCGATGAGCATGGGCTTGCGCCCCGTGTTGTTCGGGTGCCCGGGGAGGATCATTCCCTGCAGGTACAGCATCTGCAGGACGGGGAACTCCGCCAGGTTGGAGAAGCTCTCCTTCTGGATCGTGGTGTCCGACAGCAGGATGGCGTTCGGCCCGGTCTGGGCCACGACGCCCTGCTTTTCAGTTTCCGCAATCAGGCCCATCCTCATGAGGTGCTTGACCCCGTCCGCGGGGCAGCCGCAGAGGATGTACAGGTCCGCTTCCGGGATCTCCACCCAGAAGACGCCGTTGGTCACGCGCAGCTTCTGCATCTCATGTCTCCGCCCTGCTGTGCGCGTCCCGGCCGTTTTCCGACATTCTATAAACCTCCCCTCTAGTATAGCGAGCCAGAGTTCGGATTGCAAAAAACGGGCCAGCTGGCCGGTTTGGTCAACCGAAACACTCCCGGCAGCCGATAGTTGAACCAGGGGGGCCCGTCTCCCATGAACGTAAGGTCCGTTCCGCTCATCGCCGGCCCGCGGCGCGGCCGGCCCGACGTGCCGGATACCCTGCTCGAAGAGCTTCACCGCCTGCAGGAGCGGCGCGGGGAGATGATCGCCGCGGTGGACCAGGACACCGGAAGCATCGCCGGGACGCTTGGCCTCTTCCCGGACCGTGACGAGGGGGGAAAGCTCTACCACCTGGCGGGTCTCCAGGTGGCTCCCGCGCACGCGGGGCGGGATATCGACGTCTTCCTGCTGGAGGCGGCTGGCGGCTTTCTCGCGGCCCGGAGGGTCACGAGGCTGAAGTTCGGGACGAGCCCCCTTCTCACGCACGCCGCCTGGTTGTACGTGAACAGGTTCGGCACCCGTTACCGCTGGCGGGAGGGGAGCCGGACCCCGGCCGGACAGCCCTGGCCGTACGTCGCCTGCGAGTGTGACTTCGACGACCCCCTGGACCGGCCGCTGGACCTGCGGGACGAAGAGGTGCCGGACCGCTGCCTGGTGTCCTGGGAGTCCGGCCGGCCCGTCATGAGGGAAGACCTGCGGTTCTCCGGGCCCCTGTGCGTGGCGCTGCCGGACCTGGACTCGGAGGACCTCTCCCGCCTGTCCGACCGGCAGCCCGAGGTCATCGCCATCCTTCATGACGCGTTCCGCGCGCTCCACCTCCACGGCTACGAGTTCGCCTGGTTCGACCGCCTGGCCGGGGCGGCGCACCCTGGCGGGGCGAGCTGGTACTACCTGATGAAGCGCGTCGTGTCTCTTTGATATCCCAGATTGCAACTGCGACGGGAATTGGTTTACACTCCCCGCCATGGAGTCACCGCAGTCAGTCGAGCTCACGCGCAGCGAGCGCGAGTTGCTGCTCAACATCCGCCACATTGCCCCCGAGGTGGAGAAGAAGATCGTTTCCGCGCGTATCACTGGAAACCGTTTTCACATAGAGTTCTCCCCCGCGGAAGTGGAAGGCCTGATGTCGGGCCTCGCCTCCGAGGCGAACTTCACCCCGGATCGCACCATGGCCCGCGCGTACGAAGAGCTCCGGGAAAAGCTGGAGAAGCTCTAGCGTCCCCTCATTCCCTCCTGGAGAGGAGACGGCCCATGCCGGTTTCTTCCGACGTTGTCCTCCTGGCGGGCTTCGTCGCGTTCGCGGCGTTGATGGCGCTCGTGCTGGTGGTCGCGCTCTGGCGCATCGACCGGCGGCACCTGCAGGCCCGGCTGGAAGGGCTGCTGGAGGGTCGTGAGAAGGACCTTGCCGAGGCCCGCCGGGACAGCGTGCAGAAAAGCCGCAGCTCGCTGAAAGGACAGATCGCCGAACAGCTGGCGCCGCTGCTTCCGGGCTTCCGCTACCTGCCCGCCGATGCGCGGTTCATCGGAGATCCGATCGACTACCTCGTGTTCAGCGGGTACTCGGTTTCCCGGGACGGTCCCGCCGGACCGGGGAGCGTGCCCGGGGGCGGCGCGGACGGGCTCGACGTGGTGCTGCTGGAGGTCAAACAGGGCGCCTCGGCGCTCTCCCCGACGCAGCGGCTCATCGCCCGGTCAGTTGAAGAGGGCCGGGTGCGTTTCGAGATCCTGCGCATCTCCGAAGACGGCGTCCTCTCCACGGAGTCCTGGCGCCCCCGACGCGCCGCCGGCCCGGGCACGCAGTCGTGACGGCGCGCCTTGCGGCGGTTCTCCTGGCTGCCGCGCCGCTGCTGGCAGGAGCACTCCCCGCCGCCGCACAGGCGGAACCCGGCCCCGGCGCCGGGAC
>DASRZR010000063.1:0-3652 GCA_035686185.1 Spirochaetia bacterium
CCCGGAACCGCGTGCCGTTCGCTCCGGCGGAAGGAGCCTGCAGGTGACCGAGTGCGATGAGCCGGCCGAGGAGGGCCGTCTCATCGCGTCCACCATCCGGGACCTCGTGGGCGGCGTGGACGCCGTCTCCGTTGACGAGGCGCGCGCCAGGACGTCCGGGGACTACGCGTTCTCCGACATCGCCATCCTGGCCCGCACGCGCGCGGTCAGGGACGCCCTGCTGCCCGGCCTGGGAGACTCGGGTCTCCCGCTCTCCCTCGGCGCGCACGTTCCGCTTTCCGAGGAAGAGCCGTTTCGAACGCTGGTAGCCGCCCTGCGGCTGTCCGCAAACCCAGGGGACGTGGTGGCGCGCCGGGTGCTCGCGCACCGCGCCGAGCCGGTGCTGGCCGCGGAGCTGGCATCCGTGGCCGGCTCCCGCGGCATCGAGGCGGCCCTCGACCTCATTGCCGGCACGATAGTCCCGCTGGACCGCAGCCGGCCGGAGATCGCGCTGGGTGAGGAGGCGCTGCGGCGTGAGGCGGCGCGACATGGCACGGACCTCCGCGCCTACCTGGCCGGCATTTCCCTGTGCACACGGGAGAGCGAGGGGCCGCTGCAGCCGCAGAGGATCTCCCTGCTCACGTTCCACGCGGCCAAGGGCCTGGAGTTCCCCGTGGTGTTCATCGCCGGAGCCGAGGAAGGGGTCACGCCCCTGGAGGACCGGCGCGGCACGGACCCGGACGAGGAGCGGAGGCTGTTCTACGTTGCCATGACCCGGGCCCGGGACCTTCTGTACGTCACGCACTGCCGGCAACGCACGCGTCACGGCACGCGCCGCGCGCAGTCACCGAGCCGGTACCTGGCGGAGATCCCCGCCGGCCTCACCGTCGAACGGTCCCCGCGCGACCGGACCCGGCAGCTCTCCCTGTTCGATTGACCCGTCTCCCGCCGGCGACTATGCTCCAAATGGCATGGATGCGCCGAGCGCCACCCCGGACACGCGCACGTTCCTGAAAAGCCTCGGGTTCCCCGCGGTCCGCGTGCACCAGTCCTTCAACCACTTCGACTTCTCCCGGCCGGCCCGGCGAATCCTCGTCATCGGGTCCATGGGCTCCGGCAAGACGGAGTTCTCCGCCAGGATCTGGCGGGACTCGGAGGTGGCGCGCCGAAAGACCGGGGCCGCGGCGGAGTCCACCCGCACGGATGGCGCTGACCGGCGCATCGTGTTCTTCATCCGCTCCGCGCTGGACACGAAGCGGTTTCCCGACTACCCGCCGGATGCCCTGCCGTACCGTGGCGGTTACGTGAGGTGCGGGAAGAACATCGCCGAGATAGCGGACTCCTTCGACCTGGAGCGGGTCATGGCGGACAACCCGGAGGCCGGCACCTGGGTCATTGACGAAGCCTCGTTCTACGAGGAACGGCTGGCCTACGTCGTGGAGAGGGCTTCCCGGACCCGGGGGCTCACGTTCATCTTCCCGTCCCTGGTGCTGAACTTCCGGCGGGAGATCTTCAACACCACCGCCCGGCTCCTCCTGGACACGGCCACGGACGTGTTCCCGCTCACCGCCTACTGCGAGCACGCGGAGTGCCTGCAGGACTCCTTCTATACCTACCGCTTCTACTCGGTGGACGGCCGGGAGTGCCCCGCGCTGTACTTCGACCCGCTCCTGGTGATCGGCGGAGACCGGGAGGTAAACGACCCTCGCGAGCCCAACTACTGCACCCGCTGCGACGACCATCACTACCTGCCGGGCAAGGAATACACGTTCCTGAACCTGAAGCCGCTGGGAGAGCAGGCGTCCCGCGGGCAACCGGGGCTTCTCCGCGACGAGCTGGCGCATATCCGCGGGGACCTGCCGAAGTCGATCCTGTACAAGAGCTTCCGCGAGACGGGAGACGAGATGGTGATGAACAGCCTGAAGGTCTCCTGCATCGCGGAGAAGGCGCTGCTGTTCCTGTTCACGGAGCAGAACCTGGTGCCCAACGAGCTGTTCCTGCGGCTCGTGAAGGAGCTGGACCTGGACCGGGACTACCTTCAGAGGAGGCTGTCGGATTGCCGGCGCGCGTCCGTGCTCGAACAGCCGTAGCAGCGCTCCTCCTCGCGGCGCTTGCGCTTCTCTCCTCCTGCTCGGGAAAGCCGCCGGTGCTTTCCCGAGTCATGGGCCGGGTGATCTTCGTCCATGACTCCTCCACGAACACGAACCAGGAGACGCTGGGCGTGTACCTGGTGGCGAGTGACCCGGACGGCATGGAGAACCTGAGCGCGTTCTACGTCATCGATGACGATGCGCAGTTGTTCTGGAAGGTGGACAGCGGCTCCTGGGTCTCCGCCACGGCGGAAGGGGAAGCGTGGATCGGCACCTCGTCCCTGTCCATGCCGGGCTCCGGCAGCTTTCCCCCCGGTGACTACCGCGTCGTCCTCCAGGCCAACGGCGGAGCCACCGTGGAGGACACCTTCACGGTCCCCCCCCTGGACGTGTCCGCGGACAAGGTCCGCTATCCCACGGCAACGCTGGAGGCAGGCGTGATCCACGTGACGGGCGTTTCCGGTTCCCCCGAAATCTGGGCCTACGGCAAAGATGGAAAGTTCCTCGGGTCCGCGGCGGTGAACGGCGGCACGACCCCGGTCACCGACCTGCCGCAGAGCACCGCGACGTTCCGGGTCTACGTGTGGAGCGCGCAGGCGGGATACGGCCTGCTCTCCGGCTCCTACTCCCTGGGGACATAGCATGGGCTCCTGCGTTCTTGCGCTGGACCAGGGTACCACGAGCTCCCGCGCGCTGGTCTTCGATGAGACCGGGCGTGTTCTCGGTCTCTCGCAGAAGCCATTCCGCCAGATCTACCCCCAGCCGGGGTGGGTGGAGCACGATCCGCTGGAGATCTGGTCCACGCAACTGGAGGCGGCACGGGAAGCACTGGCGGAGTCACGCATTGATCCTTCCCGGGTGGCCGCCATCGGCATCGCCAACCAGCGGGAAACCGCCGTCTTCTGGGACCGGGATTCCGGGGAACCGATAGGCCCCGCGCTGGTCTGGCAGGATCGCCGAACAGCGGACACCTGCCGGACGCTCGCCGCGCGCGGACTGGACCGCATGATCCGGGAGCGCACGGGGCTCCTGCTGGACCCCTACTTCTCCGGCACCAAGATCATGTGGGCCCTGGAGAACGTCCCTGGCCTTCGGAAGAAGGCGGAGGCCGGGCGCGCCTGCTTCGGCACCGTTGATTCCTGGCTGGTGCGGATGATGTGCGGCCGGCACCTCACCGACCCCTCCAACGCCTCCCGCACGCTGCTGTTCAACATCCACTCGGGGCAGTGGGACGAGCAGATCCTCTCCGCGCTGGGTATCCCTCGGGCCATCCTGCCCGAGGTGCTTCCCTCCGCCGGTGACTTCGGGACCACCACTGCCGGCCTGTTTGGCGCCGGCATCCCGGTGAGAGGCGTGCTGGGTGACCAGCAGGCAGCCTTGCTGGGGCAGGCGTGCCTGGAACCGGGAATGGTGAAGGTCACCTACGGGACGGGTTGCTTCTGCCTGCTGTGCACGGGCCGCGCCCCGATGCCGTCCGGCAACCGGCTCCTCACCACGGTGGCGTGGGACCTCGGGGACGGGCTGGAGTACGCGCTGGAGGGTTCCGTGTTCATCGGCGGGGCCGTTGTGCAGTGGCTGCGGGA
>DASRZR010000064.1:0-2228 GCA_035686185.1 Spirochaetia bacterium
GATCCCGATCCGGATGCCGGTGAACGAGCCGGGCCCCACCGTGCAGACCACGAGATCCAGCTCCCCGACGCCCATTCCCAGGTCGGCGAGCAGCCGCTGCGCCAGCGGCAGCAGGGACGGTGAGTGCTGAAGGCCGTGCCGCACCGCCAGGGACGCCCACGCGTCCCCCTTGCGCGCGCACAGGGAGAGGACCTCGGTGGCGGTATCCAGGGCCAGTACGTTCACCGGCCGACCTCCTCCACGAGGATGTCCCGGCCGCCGTCCGGCGCGAATGAAAAGGTGACGCGCAGGTGGGATCCCGCGGAAGGGGAGGAGAGCCACCGTTCGATCTTTTCTCCCCACTCCACCAGCACGTACCCGTCCCCGGCCATCAGGTCTTCCAGTCCCAGGTTCTCCAGCTGCTCCGTCCCTTCCACCCGGTAGAGGTCCACGTGGTGCAGGTGACGGGCAGCCGAGCCGTATTCCGAGATGATCGTGTACGTGGGGCTGGAAACCAGCTCCTCGATCCCCAGCCCCTGGGCGATTCCCTTCGCCATCACCGTCTTGCCCGCGCCCAGCGGCCCGACCAGGAGCACGACGGCACCCCCGGGGTACTCGCGAGAAAGGCGTCCTCCCAGCTCCTGCCCGGCCTGCAGCGTCTGCTCTGGCGTGATGCTGTGGATGGAGGAACGACCCGCGGTCACACGGGCAGGGTAGTGGAAACGCTACCGGTGGTCAACGCGCGGCGATCGGGCCCGGGCGCCTCTTCAGCGCGTGCCGCTGCCCGCGCCGCCACGCGGCAGCCCGGGCCCGCCCGGCGGCCTTCCCGGCCTCATCGTGCGCCCGGGAAGGGTGCGCTCCATCTGCTGGCGCACCTGGCCCGTGGTCGTGGGCTTCGTGAAGTCGTAGACGAACTCGCTGATGCGGTTCAGGTGCTGGCGCGTCACGCGCGTGAACATCACGTGCATGACACCGCCTCGTCCCCTTTCGCGGTGCACGTTCAGCACCTTGCCGAAGGTCCGCACCGGCGCGCGCCGCTCAATTTCGAACTCCACCATGATGAGCTTGCCCTTGTCGAACGGGTTCATGGTCTGGATGGCGCATCCCCCCGCGGACAGGTCCACGAGGATGCCCAGCGTGCGCATGTTCTGCTCCACGGAGGCCTTCCGCTTCTGGCGACGACCCTCCAGGGACTCCACGATGCGGATGGGGTAGTAGAAGCACTGCCGCTGGATGTCCCGCCGGCGGTTGCGGCGGCGCTGTTCGCGCCTCAGCGTCCGGGAATGCTGGATGAGAACGCTCGGAACGCCCTTCACCGTGTCGTAGCCCAGGACCTTGGACTGGAACGAGTAGCCGGCATCGTTCTCCCGCCAGAGGTACACGGCCAGCGGCGTGCCGCGCTTCCACCGGGTGTCCGCGCCCGCCGGCTGGGCCGGGGCCGATACCGTGAGGAAATCCTTCATGTTGGAGATGACCTTGCTGGAGTACGGCGTGCCCTCCCCGGGGGTGATGGTCAGAAGCTGCCCCGGCCGCAGGAACGTGGTGGAGCGCAGCGCGGCGCCCGTGCGGCCGTTGCGCTCGATGGCCTGCTTGATGGAGAAGATCGTCGCCCGGCGGTTCTCCTTCTCCTCTTCCGTGAGCTCGCGCGTGCCCTCCAGGGAGTACAGCCCCTTCTTCAGCGTGTCATCCAGGAGGCTGGCGCTGCTGAACACCAGCAGCGGCTGCTTGACCTTGCACATGCGCACGAGCGTCTCCAGCATGTCGGCCGCCGGGTTGGTGAGCCCCATGCGCCGGGCTTCCCGACGGAACGTCGCGCTGCTCACCTGCTGGGCCGCCTCGGTGGGGGAGGGGCGTCGGCGTCGGCTCGCGGCGGTGGCGATCAGGATGAGAAGCGCCATGCCGGCGATGGCGGCCCCCACGTAGAGAAACGTCATGGGGGAGACGTTGCCCGCCCCGAGGTTCGGGGCCTGCGCCAGCACGAACGCGGCGCTCCACGCCGGGGTCACGAGGCCCTCCCGAGCAGCGGCGCCAGCTTTTCCAGCCGCGGCGCCAGCTCGTACTCCAGCAGGTCACCGATCAGCACGGAGTCTTTGGAGGTGAACGCGGCCACGATGTCGCGCAGCACCGGCGTCAGCGCGGAGAACAGCCGGGAGCGCTCGGGGTCAGGGGGAAGGAACGGCAGGAGGTCCAAGATGGACTGGGCGAGATCGGCGAACCGGATCACCGCCTCCATGGCCGGTCGGTCGCGC
>DASRZR010000065.1:0-7386 GCA_035686185.1 Spirochaetia bacterium
TCGTCTTGACCGTGATCCAGGTCTCTCCAACCAGCAGGACTCTGAGCTTGGCCGGCATTTGGCCCTCCTCTTCAAGGATCTCGTTAGCGTTACCTCTTGTTTCCTAATATGTTAACGCTAACATTGATACTTTGGAGCGTCCGAACGTCGCTGTCAAGCCATGGCCAATACCAGGGAATCAGACCGAAACGGCCCGCGTACTGGTGGACGCACGCACAACGAGATCCGGCTCCAGCACGAGCTTCTCGGGCCCCGCGTCGGGGTCCGCAAGCCGGGCAAGGAGTATCCGCGCCGCGGCCTGCCCCGCCTGCGCAATCGGCTGACGGACCGTGGTGAGCCGGGGATTGACGAAGGAGGCGAGGCGGATATCGTCGAAGCCGACGATGGACACCTCCCCGGGGACATCGACGCCGCTGTCCGCCGCCGCGCGCAGTGCGCCTACGGCCATGAGGTCGTTGGCACAGAACAGGGCGGATGGCCGCTCGCCGTGGGCCAGGAGCTTCCGGAAGGCCGCGTAGCCGCTCTCCTCGGACCAGTCTCCTTCCACAATCCAGTGCTCGCGCGCCGCCACCCCCGCGGCAGCGAGGGCGCCGCGGTACCCCTGGAGGCGATGGATCGCGTTGATGGTCTTCGCCCCTCCGGTGATGGTAGCGATACGTTCGTGCCCCCGGGACAGGAGGTGCTCGACGGCAAGCGCCGCCCCCTTCTGGTTGTCCACGTCTACCGAGCTCACGGGAAGCTCGTCACGGCGCGCGTTCACCAGGACGAGCGGGATGTGCTCCCGGCACAGCGGGGCCACGCTGTCGGCGGTCGGGGACAACGCCACGAGCAGGAGGCCATCCACCTTGCGCTGCCGATAGAGGCTGCCGTAGTCCACGGCGCCACTCGGGTCGTGGGTCGTGAGAATGAGGTTGTAGTGCCCGGTCCGGGCCACCGCCTCGATGCTGAAGACGAGCTCGCTGAAGTACTCGGACGAATAGAAGTAGTCGCGGTGAGGGACCGTCACTTCGATAGCGCCGGTCCGATTGCGGTTCAACGCCCGCGCGGCGGCATTCGGATAGTATGACAGCTCGCGAATCGCCCGCTCGACCCGCTCCCGCGTTTCCGCGCGCACGTTCGACCGGCCGTTGACGACCCGGGAGACCGTCATGACGGACACGCCGGCGCGCCGGGCTACATCTTCCTGGGAGAGCATCCTCCGGGAGTGTAGCCGCGCGGGAGCTCCCCGTCCACGCTCACCGCAGGCCGAGGAGATGGTGGCTGAGCGTCTCGAATCCACGCGCCGTGACAAGGTAGTTGTGCTCGACGCGGATGCCGCCGACGCCATCAACGTAGAGGCCCGGCTCCAGCGTCACCACGTCGCCTTCGGCAAGCGTCTCCGTTGCCCCCGGCACGAAGAACGGCGCCTCGGGGTGGGAGAGGCCGAGGCCGTGACCGGCGTGGTGGGGGAAGTGCTCCGCCACGCCGGCCGCCTCAAAGCAGCGGCGAACGGCGCCGTAGACGTCGATGCACCGGGCGCCCGGCGCGAGCACCCGCTCACCCGCGGAGAGCGCCTCGGCGCACTGGTCGTAGAGCCGCGCCTGGGCGGTGGTCGGTCGGCCGCCGATGCACAGCGTGTTGGTGAAGTCGCTTCGATACCCCTGGAGCACCACGGAGAAGTCAACGATAAGGAGGTCTCCGTCCTCCAGGACCCGGCGCGTCGGACGGCCATCGGTCCGTGCCGGCCCCGGGGAGACGACGATGTCGCCGTAGACCACTGCCGGCCGGCCCGCCGCCTCGGCACAGGCGGCAAAGATGCCCTCGTAGACCTGCATCTCGGTGAGGCCGGCCTTCGCATTGGCACGGGCCCAACGGTGCCCCGCCTCCGCCACCCGGACGCACTCCCGAAGCTGGTCCACTTCATCGGGGTCCTTTGCCCGGCGCAACTGCCCCACCGCGTTCCACAGGTCCGGCGCAAGGGGATCCGCCAGGCTGTCGTGGACCCGGCCCCCTGTCCCGGCGCCGTCAAGAACGGACCGCAGCGCCAGGCGGGCCGGGCCCCGACCCGGCGAGGCGCCGTCGTACCAGGGCACCATCACGCGCTCGTCGACGTGCGCCAGCGCCGCGGCCGCCGCGAGCCGCGACTCGTAGTACAGGGTCGAACGGCCGTCCGGCTGGACCAGGAGCAGCGCCGCGGAGTCCGCGGCAAGGCTGAACGGGTCCGCGGAGAACGCGGCGAAGTAGCGCAGGTTCAGCGGGTCTCCGAGCAGCAGCGGGCCCGCGCCCGCGAGCTTCTCGCAAAGCCTGTCGCGGCGAAGTCGGCATCCCTGTGATGTCAGCATACGCGTGTTTCCTCCGGGCAGCGGCGCTGCGCCGTTGCCGCTGGGCACCAAGATAGCCACAGGTGGCCCGGCAGGAACAGCCGGGGCTCAGTCTGGCGGGGACGGCTCCGGAGTGGGCGGCACGTACGTGGTCTCGGCGTGGGCCAGCGTCGGCTTCTTCCCCGCCAGATCCGCGCTCACCGGAACCGGCACGATCACGAACGGGATGCCGTGCTGGTGCAGCCTCCGCTGCACCGCAAAGGTGACGTAGTTGTACAGCATCCGCGTGAGCACGGTTTCTTCCTGGAAGACGATACGCCCGCCGAAGAAGATGCTCGTGGGGTGCTCCTGGAACACCTCCCGCGCCTTCTGCGTGATGACGTCCACCACGTCCGTTCCCACCAGCGGGTAGCCCCGCGCGAAGAACCCCTGGCTCCTCACGTAACCCACGTACCGGTCCAGGCTCTCCCGCACGTGCGCCTCCAGGCCCTCGATCTCCGCCTGGCCCTTGAAGCGCTCCGCGTCGATGATCCCGGCCTGGATGAAGAAGAAGTTCTTCACGCCGGTTCCGAACAGGCGCACGACGTTGAACAGCGTGTGCAGGCCCATCCCGTTGAAACCGCTCACCAGCACCACCGCCGTTCGCGCCCGGGCGTTGTAGCGCGGCGCCCGCGGATGGACTCCGGCCCGGTGGTCTTGCGAACGGGTGGCCTCCACCACCTGCACGAGCGCGTCCAGGTGCCGGAGCTGCCGCTGGGTGTTGCGGTAGAACCGGCGGATGACCGCGGCCACCGCCATGATCGCGGCGGTCACGAACAGCGTGATCCAGCCGCCGTCTCCGAACTTCAGCACGACCATGGAAACGAGGATGGAGACGGTGAGCACCAGCCCCACGCCGTTGACGAGTATCTTCTTGCGCCAGCCGGGGCTGGATCCGCGGTCCTTCACCCAGTGACGAACCATGCCGAGTTGGGACAGGGAGAACGTGATGAACACGTTGATGCTGTACAGCACCACCATGAATCGGACCGAGCCGCCGGTGAGGATCAACGTGACCAGGGCCGCCGTGCCGGTGAGAACGATCCCGTTCTTGATAACGAACCGCTCGCTCAGGAGGCTGAACTGCTGGGGGAACCAGCGGTCGGCGGACATGTAGGACAGCACCCGGGGCGCGCTGAGAAAGCCGGTCTGGGCCGCGGCAAACAGGAAGATCGCTTCGGACAGCAGCGTGACGGTGACGAACACGTTCCCCGGCCCGCCCCAGCCCTGGGTCAGGCGCAGCAGGAGCACGGCATTCATCGTGCGGCCCGGCTCGGCGCGCAGGTCGTACAGGATGTAGCCTACCATGAGCCCGGCGGCCATGAACGCGAGGGAACCCGCCATGTAGCGCATCGTGAGCTTGGCGGTATGTACCCTCGGCTCCCGCAGGATGGGCATGGCGTTGCTCACCGCCTCGATGCCGGTGAACGTTCCCGCCCCCATGCTGTAGGCGCGCAAGAGCAGGAACACGACCCCCAGCGTCCCCAGGCCGGCCGTGCCGGCGGTCACCGCGCTGGTGGTGCGCGCGGCGTGCGTCTGCAGCTCCGGCAGGTGCACCACCAGCGGGTATACAACCGCCACGACGTGCGTGAGGAGGAACACGAGGAAGATCGGCGTCAGCGGCACAACGGACTCCCGCACGCCGCGCAGGTTCATGAGCAGGAGCAGCAGCACGCCGGCAATCGACACGGCGAGCTTGTAGGGCTGCCACGCCTGCGGCAGGGAACTGAAGAGCGAGTCCGTTCCGGCCGCGATGGACAGCGCGATCGTGAGCACGTAGTCCACCAGCAGGGCGCTGCCGGATACCATGCCCAGCGCCGGGGAGAGCAGCTTGCTGGCCACGACGTAACCGCCGCCGCCGCCCGGGAACGCTTCCACGATCTGCGAGTAGCTGGCCGAGATGACGAAGATCGTGAGTGCCGTGGCCGCGGCAACGAACACGCCAAGCGGGATCCGGTCCCCCAGGGCGAGGAACGCCTCTTCGGGTCCATAGCAGGATGAGGTGAGGCCGTCGGCGCCGAGCCCGACCCAGGCCAGGAGCGCCACCAGAGAGAGTTTCTTGAACAGGTCAGGGTCTTCGACCGACCGGGCGCCGCCGATGATCAGCGTGCGCGCCCTTCGCGCGAGCTCGGAGAGTCGTGCCATGTGCTGCCGCATCATACGGGCAGGACCGCATCCCGTCTACGTGGCTCTCGCCGCCCGCTTCGCGGTCGGCTTCCGCCGCTCGCGCGGCTTCGCCGCGCTTGCCTTGAAACCTCCAATTCCACGAGTGTAGACTGTGTATGTCGGCCGCGCGGCGCGGCATCCGTCACCAAGGAGAGAGTTGATGTTTGCTGGCAAAACGCTTCTGCAGATCCTGTCCATGGGCGGGTTCACGATGTACGTCCTGCTCGCCTGCTCCATCCTGTCCCTGGGGGTGATCATCGACCGCCTGATCAGCTACGGGAAAAAGTCCCGGGCACGGCGGGCGCCATTCATGGATCGCATCAAGGACGAGCTGAAACGCAAGGACATGGAGCGGGCGCTGGAGATCTGCCGGGACACGGATGCCCCGTTTGCCCGCGTGGTCCAGGCGGGCCTGGAGAAGGCCGGGCGCACGGAGAAGCTCGTGACGGGGGTCATGGAGCGGCAGATCGCCATTGAGGAAGGCAAGCTGGAGCGCCTCACCAGCATCGTGGGCACCATCGGGAATATCGCCGTGTACATCGGGCTGTTCGGAACGGTGCTCGGGATCATCCGCGCGTTCCGTGACATCTCCGCGGCCGGGGCCGGGGGGATGGACGTGGTCATCGCGGGTGTGGCGGAGGCGCTGATCACCACCGCCACGGGGCTCGCCGTGGCGGTCCCCTCCGTGGTGCTGTACAACTACTTCTCCCGGCGCGTGGAGCGCTTCGTGGACGACATGGAGCTTGCCGCCTCCGAGGCGGCGGACCTGCTGGGGAGATGACCGTGAGACGCTCAGGTGAGCGCGCCACGCGCGCGCGGGCCGGTCTCATCGCCGGCATCAACATCACCCCCTTCACGGACGTGGTGCTCGTGCTTCTCGTCATCTTCATGATCGCCACTCCGCTGCTCATACGATCCGAGATCAAGGTGAACCTGCCGCGGACCGCCTCCGCGGATACCGCCGTGCCGAGGAACGTCGTGGTCACCATCGACGCGGCGGGCAGCGTGTACGTGGACGGCGTGCGCGCCCCCCTGGAGCAGCTCGGCGCCGCCCTGGCCGCCACGCTGACGAGACGGCCGGGGTCTCCCGTCATCATCATGGGAGACAAGGAGGTGCGCTATGACCTCGTGGTGCAGGTACTGCAGATCGCGCGGGCCAGCGGGGTGGGCAAGCTGTCCCTGGCGGTGGAGGTGAAGAGGTAACACGCCGGGCCCCCGGCGGTGTCATAGAGAGCTGAAAAAGGAGCATCCCATGGACCACCGATCGCGATCCGCCATCGTCACCGGCCTGCTGCTCATCGCGCTGGGCGTGTTCTTCCTGGTGACCCGCATCGTTCCCGGATTCCTGGATACCCTCTCCTGGCCGTTCGTCGTCATGGGCGTCGGCGCCATCTTCCTGGTCATCGCGCTGGTCACCTGGACACCGGGGCTCGCCGTGCCGGCGTTCATCATCGGGGGCATCGGGGCGCTCCTGTACTGGATGAACGCGACGGGGGACTGGTGGAGGTGGTCGTACGCCTGGGCGCTCATCCCGGGCTTCGTCGGCGTGGGCGTGACGGTGAACGAGCTGATGGAGGGGCGGCCGCTTCGGGCGCTGGTGGAAGGCGGGTGGCCCATCCTCATCGGCCTCCTCCTGTTCTTCCTGTTCGGCTCGTTCTTCGGCGGTTTCTCCTGGCATGGACCGTGGTGGGCCGTGGTGCTCATCGCCATCGGCGTGCTCGTGCTGCTGCGGCCGCTGGCCAGGAAGACCAGCCGTCGGGAGAAGCACGAGGAGAAAGGGGAGCTTCCATGAGGCGCTGGCCACTCATCGCGGGGGGCGTCCTGATCCTGCTCGGGGTGCTCGCCATCCTGAACGCGCTCCTGGGAATCACGCTGCACCTGTTCTGGCCCATCGTGCTCATTGCGCTGGGCGCGTGGATCGTCTTCGGCGTGTCCCGCGGAAGGCACGCCGCCCCCCGGGAGCCGGGCTCCGTGCCGCTGGAAGGGGCGCGGGAAGCGGCGGTCACGGTTCGCCACGGCGGCGGAAGGCTTTCCCTCGGCGCGGGGCCGGCGGGAGACCTCCTCGTGTCCGGAACCTTCGGCGGCGGGCTGGACGCCGTGCGGCGGATGGACAACGGAAGGCTCGTGGTGGACATGAGGATCCGCGACCGGGACCTTGGCCACTACTTCTGGCCGCTGCGGCACCACGGCTGGTGGGGGATGCTGGACTGGGACTTCGCGCTGCACCCGGGCACCCCGCTCTCCCTGCGGGTGGAGTCCGGGGCCAGCGACAACCGCCTGTCCCTGGGGGACCTGCAGGTGCGCGAGCTGCTGCTGAAGACGGGCGCCAGCTCCACCACCGTGGACCTGCCGGCCCACGCCGGTCACACGCGGGTGACGGTGGAATCCGGCGCCGCGGCCGTGAAGCTTCGCGTGCCGCCCAGCGTGGCCGCCTCCATCATGGTGAGAAGCACGCTGGCCGGCGTGCACGTGGACCGGGCGCGCTTCCGGGAAACCGCCACCGGCTTCCGGTCCGAAGGCTTCGAGTCGGCGCCGAACAAGGTGGAAATCTTCGTGGAAACCGCCGTCGGCTCCCTGGAGATCTACTAGGCGGCTCCCCTGCCTCGAAATGACAACGGCCGCCCGGTTGCCAGGCGGCCGTTGGCCTCATCGCCAGGAGATGAGTCTTACTTCCAGAAGCCCGGCAGGAGCAGCCGCACGGCCATGTCCAGCGCCACGCCCAGGATGAACAGGTTGCCGAACCACCGGTTGTGGAAGAACGACACGACGGAGAACCACCGGGGCCACACGGGGTAGCCCGCCGGCGCCTCGGCGGGACGGGGCCGCGACAAGAGGGACAGCGCCTTCAGCGCCCGCGGGCCCGCGAACAGCACGATCAGCA
>DASRZR010000066.1:0-7192 GCA_035686185.1 Spirochaetia bacterium
GCCGCGGCCGGCCCAGAACCCGCCGGCGTCAAAGCCCACGGTGAGCGGGAACCTCCGGGACACTTCGCGCTCCCGCAGCCCGTACGGCGTGTCTGCCACCGCATCCGTGAACTCGGAGCGCCAGTCCACGCTTGCCGCCACGCGTTCCATGTCCGCCGGTGAATAGCCGGCCGCGTACAGGCCACCGACCACCGCGCCCATGCTCACGCCCACCACGATGTCCACCGGGATGCCTACTTCCTCGATCACCTTCAGGACGCCGATGTGGGCAAATCCGAGCGCCGCCCCTCCGGAGAGGACCACGGCCACCACCGGCCGTTTCTCCGCCGCGGCGGCCGGCGCGGGTGCTCCCGCAAGCGTCGCCAGGACGGCCAGGGCTGTCATCGCGGAACCGAGGCGCCTCACGCAAACCGCTCCCCGCGGGCAACCAGGGCGGCGCAGACCGTTTTCGTCCCGGTGCCGCCGTTGTCCACGCCCCTGTAGTACGCGCTCACCACTGCCCCTCGATTCATTATATATTCCCCGCATGGCGTTCATCGAGCACCGGCCGCTGGGAGCCAACGGCCCGTCGGTCCCGGTCCTGGGCTTCGGGGCATGGCCCATTGGCGGAGGGCTGGGCCGGGTGGAAACCGACACGGCCATCGCCACCGTCCGTGCCGCCATCGACTCCGGCATCACGCTGCTGGACACGGCGGAGGGCTACCGCACCAGCGAGGAGCTGCTCGGCCGCGCCCTCCGGGACGGGTACCGGGAGCGCTGCTTCCTCGCCACCAAGGCAAGCCGGGACTTCACGCCGGCCGGCATCCGCCGGGCGCTGGAGAACAGCCTGCGCGCCCTGCGCGTCGACCACGTGGACCTCTACCAGATCCACGCGTGGGATCCGTCCGTGCCCGTGGAGCGGAGCATGGAGGAAATGGCCCGACTGAAGGAAGAGGGAAAGACGAGATACATCGGCGTCTCCAACTTCCTCCCCGAGCACATGGAGCGCGCGCGGAGCGTCTGCCCGTTCGTTGCCAACCAGGTCCGCTACAGCCTGCTGTTCCGCCAGATAGAGGACGGCACCGTGGACTACTGCCGCAGGAACGGCATCGGCATCCTGGTGCACAGCCCGCTTGCCAAGGGACTGCTCACGGGACGCTACACGCCGCGCAGCGTCTTTGCGCCGGACGACGAGCGCTCCGGCTTCGAGGACTTCCGGGGAGAGACCTTCTCCCGGCACCTGGCCCGGGCCGACCGACTGCTGGAGATCGCGCGGCACAAGGGGATCAGCCTCGTGCAGCTCGCCATCGCGTGGACCCTGCGTCTCCCCGTGGTCGCCTGCACGCTCGTGGGAGGCAAGAACCCGGCCCAGGTGTCCGAGCACGTGGGCGCCGCGGGCGTCACGCTGACCGAAGCGGAGCTGGCGCGCATCGACGCGGCGCT
The DNA here is from genome assembly GCA_035686185.1 of Spirochaetia bacterium. Lineage (GTDB taxonomy): Bacteria > Spirochaetota > Spirochaetia > SZUA-6 > Fen-1364 > Fen-1364. The sequence continues at coordinate 1,423 of DASRZR010000066.1, forward strand.
GGCCGGGTAGGCCGTTTCGTGCCGGGCCCCGTCCTCCCGCCTGACCTCTGGGACATGCTGCTGTCCGCATGGCGCTCCTCCTCCGGCACGCCGGTGCGCAGGGGCGGTCTCTCGCCGGACGAACAGTACCAGGTGAGCCGCCGCGTGCGGGAGCTCTCCCGAGGGTTCACGGGGAACCGCGACCTCGCGGGGGAGCGCTACCTCGGCGATCCCGGCCTGCTGGGCGCCTACCTCCTGCACTTCTGGCCCGTCTCCTATTCCCAGACGCTCCTGTGCCTGGAAATGTTTCACAGGGCCCGTCGGGCGATGCGATCAGCGGCCGACTGGCGCATCGGGTCTGCGCTGGATGTCGGCGCGGGGCCCGGCCCGGTGTCCCTGGCGCTCCTGGACTCCGGAGCCGCGCGCGTCACGGCGTGTGACAGGAGTGCCGCGGCCCTGGCGCTGGCAGGGAAGCTCGCCGCCGCGCGCGGTCACACGCTCACCACCCGTACCTGGGACAGCACCGCAGGCTCGGGCGCGCCGAGGGGGCCGTTCGATCTCATCGCCATCGGCCATACGCTGAACGAGCTGTGGACCGGGCACCCGGACCGGATCCCGCGGCGCGTGGAGCTGGTCCGGCGGCTCTCGAACGAGCTTTCACCCGGTGGTCGCATCCTGATCCTGGAGCCCGCTCTCACGAGCACGACACGGGAGGCGATCCAGGTGCGGGATGGGCTGGTCCGATCCGGGTTTGTCGTGGAGGCTCCCTGCATCTGGCAGCGGGACTGTCCCGCGCTCCCCGACGGGACGTGCCACGGAGAGTTCGCCTGGGACCCTCCGCCCGGCATGGTGCGGCTGGCTCACGCGGCGCGCATCGGGCGGGAAACGCTGAAGGTGGCGTGGTTCGTCCTGAGCCGTGGCGCGGGCGGCGCGCCGGCAGGGGGCGGTGCGCCGGCGTCGGAGATGGCGCTGACACCGGACGACGGGCTGTACCGAGTCGTGTCGGACCCGCTGCTCTCCAAGAGCGGACGCATCCGCTATCTCGTGTGCGGTCCGCTGGGCAGGTTTGCGCTGTCCGCCGCGCGGGACATCCGGGCCCCGGGCGTGAAGGAGTTCTTCCGCCGGGGACGGGGAGACGTCATCCGTTTCAACGGCGCGCAGAAGAGAGAAACCGGCTGGGGACTGGACGAGGCAAGCCGGCTGCAGGTGGTGCAGGAAGCGGCGCGGATAAGCTCTCGCGCCACCCCGGCGGAATAACAGAGCCGGGACAGAGGCAGAGCTTGGCGTGGCGTGATGAGGCCGGTCAGGATCGGGGCGCGGCCGGCGACCCCGGCTGCGGTTCCTGTTGGGTCAGGCAGTGCAGGGTACCGCGACCCCAGACGAGGTCCACGGCATGGATGCCGATAACCGCGCGTCCGGGGAACAGGTCCGAAAGGATGCCCAGCGCTTCCCGGTCGCTCTGATCGTTGAACGTCGGGACAATGACAACCCCGTTGGCCACGTAGTAGTTCGCGTAGCTCGCCGGCAGCCGCTGGCCGGCGTGCACCAGGGGCGCGGGCATGGGAAGGTACACGATCTCGGGCCGGGACCCGTCCTCCAGGCGGAAGCCCTGTGCGCGCTCGCGGTTCTCCTCCAGGGCGCGGTAGTTCACGTCGGAAGGGTCCTGCTCGCGGCAGAGAACGATGGTGGTCGGTCCCGCGAACCGGCCGATGTCGTCCACGTGGCCGTGAGTGTCATCCCCCGCGATACCGGCGGACAGCCACAGAACGTTGCGCGCGCCAAGGGCGCGGCCAAGGGCGGCTTCGACTTCCGCACGGGGCACGCCGGGGTTTCGGACCTGCACCTCCGCATCCAGGAGGCACTCTTCCGTGGTGAGGAGACTGCCCCGGCCGTTCACATCGATGCTGCCGCCTTCCAGGACCATGGGGCGGCCGGCCAGGAGGACGTGATCCACACGGCTTCCCGTCACCCGGGCGATCCGCGCTGCCACCTGGCTGTCCTGACGGTAGTTGGGGTAGCGCGCCCACGCGTTGAACCGGAAACCGGCCACTGACACGCTGCCGGCGGCGTCCCGCACGAAGATCGGCCCGAAGTCGCGCGCCCAGCATCGCTCCGTGGGGATGCGATGCAGCCGGACACCCTGCTCGGGTGCGCCGGCGCGGGCGAGGATCCGGCGCGCGTCGCGTTCCTCCCCCGCGGAGGCCACCAGGATGTTGACGGTCTCACGTGGCGCCAGCCGGCGCACGATCTCCGCGAACACCCACGGTATGGGCTCGAACTTCCCCGGCCAGTCCGCGCGGTAGTGCGGCCAGGAAATCCAGGTACCGGCGTGCGGCTCCCACTCTGCCGGCATCATGCGGCTGGCCGCTCCGCCGTCCGCGCCCGCGCCGCGGGCGCTGTCCCCGCTGGCAGTCATTTCGATCCCGCTCCCGGTTCCAGGAACCGCTTGTCCAGGCCGGTGTAGGCGTCCACGCGCCGGTCCCGGAGGAACGGCCAGCCGCGCCGCACCTCCTCGATCCGACCCAGGTCCACGGTGCCCATGACAACCTCTTCACCGCTCGTGCGGGCGCGGGCCACCACCACGCCGAACGGATCGCACAGGAACGTGCTGCCCCAGAACTCGATTCCCGGCGCGGAAGGCTCCGGCTTCTCAAGCCCGGCCCGGTTCACTGCCGCCACGTAGACGCCGCTGGCGATGGCATGGCCGCGCTGAACCGTGATCCACGCCTCGCGCTGCTGGTCCCCCAGCGTCTCCTTTTCCCGAGGGTGCCACCCGATGGCCGTAGGATAGAACAGCACGTTCGCTCCCCGGAGCGCCGTGAGCCGGGCGGCCTCGGGGTACCACTGGTCCCAGCAGATCAGCGTCCCGATGGGCCCTGACGGCGTCTGGAAAGCCGGGAACCCAAGGTCCCCGGGGGTGAAGTAGTACTTCTCGTAGTATCCCGGGTCATCGGGGATGTGCATCTTGCGGTACATGCCGATGAGCGCGCCGTCCGGCCCGACCACGGCGGCGCTGTTGTGGTACAGGCCGGGGGCGCGCTTCTCGAACACCGGCACGATGACCGTGATGCGCCGCCGGCGCGCCAGCGCGCCCAGTGCCTCGGTGGAGGGCCCGGGGATGGTCTCCGCAAGATCGAACAGCGCCGCCTCTTCCCTCTGGCAGAAGTACGGGGAACGGAACAGCTCGGGCAGGCACACCACGGCCGCCCCGGCCGCGGCCGCCTCCTCCGTGAGCCGCAGGGCGGCCTGAAGGTTCGCGGCCGGGTCGGCCACGGGCTTCATCTGCACCAGGCCGACGGAGAACGCGCTCATGCCCCTACTTTCCCAGCAGCGCGTGGAGCTGTTTCAGGTGGTTCAGGTCGTGCCCGGCCATCATCTCCGACACGCGCCGCACGGTTTCTTTCCCGCGCTCGGAGTGCAGGCCGAAGCGTTCCCACTTCTCGGGGGAAAGGCTTCGGAACAGCCGCAGGTTCTTGTCGCGCAGCGTGAGGTAGTCGGTGAGGGAGAGGGCCGGGTCATGGGACGCGTAGTCGAACTCGCGGGCCCAGACGTCCTGGTCAAAGCCCTGGATCGGCGTGCCGCTGGATCCGAGGATGAGCCGGACGCGGAATCCCTGGACAAGCTCCACGTCCGCCAGGTGCGCCAGGATCTCCGTGGCGGACCACTTGTCGGGCGCCGGCCGCGCGTCCAGGCGCTTCCGGTCCGCGCCGCGAGCCAGCTTCTCCACCTCCCTCGGCGCGGTGGAGAGCACGTCGAGCGGGCTCTTTCCCTCCAGGTAGCCGAGGAGTCTCTGGATATACTGTTGGGCGGTCTCCTGCATCTGCTCTCCTCCCGTGCCGGGCGAAGGCCGGGCACGGGATAGAGAGTAGCGTGCCGCGCGGCGCTAGCTCAATCGCCTGGACAGCACGGTCTGGATGGCGACGGATCCCACGATGATGAGCCCGTAGATGAGCTGCGTCCAGAAGTTCGTGAGCCCGGCGGCCACGATGCCGGCGTTGATGGCCCCGATGACAAAGGAGGCAACGAACGTGCCGAAGATCGTCCCCGTTCCGCCGAACACCGACGTGCCGCCCAGGAAGACCGACGCGATGGCGGTGAGCTGGTACGCATCCCCCAGCGTGGGCCAGTAGAACAGGACCTCTGCGCTGGAAACGAACCCGGCGAACCCGGCCACGAGTCCGACGATCGTGAAGGCCAGGATCTTGGTCCGGCCCACGTTGATGCCCATGAGCCGGGCGCTCTCGATGTTGTCCCCCGTGAGGTAGACGTGGGCCCCGAACCGATGGCGGTTCAGGAAGAACCACAGGATCCCCGCGATGATGATCGTCCAGAAGAACTGCATGGGGATGAGGCCGAACGCGCGGCCCACCACCATTTCGTGCAGGAACGTGTGGTCCGTCTCCGTGAGCCCGAGCCCCTGCCCTCCCGTGATGACGAGGACCACGCCGCGCCAGAAATACCAGGTGCCGATGGTGGCCACCAGGGACGGGACGCCGATCTTCACCACGATGAGGCCGTTGATCAGTCCGGCAAGGATCCCGAACACGAGGCACGCGATGAATCCCAGCCACGCGCTGCCGGTGGCCACGAAGACCACGTCGTAGCCGACCATGCCGAAGGACATCACCGAGGCGAACGAAAGATCGATCTCACCGGTGATGATGACCAGCGTCAGGGGAATGGCGATCAGCGCGAAATAGGGGGTCGTGGACATGAAGGAAATGTAGATGTCTCCCGCCAGGAACGTGCGCGGCGCCGAGACGAGGAAGAACAGCCAGACGACCACCGCCACCGCTACCACGCCCAACTGCAGGGCGTAGCGGCGGAAGAACCAGGCGGCCGAGAATGTTGACGCTTTCCGAGACAGGGGGCGGGCGATCTCTCGGGCGCTCATCGGGTGCTCCTTTTGCGGGCGGGGGATGTCCGGCGGCGGCTGCCGGAGGTCTTCAGGTTGCCGGTCTTCGCCACGGCATACAGCCGGTCAGTGAGCTCCTGCAGGGAAAGCTCCCCCTTCATGAACTGCCCGGCCACGGTCCCGCGGTCAAGCACTACCATGCGGTCCACCACGGGATACACGTGGAAGATGTTGTGGTCGATGAAGATGGCGGACTTGCCGGCCCGCCGTATGCTTTCCACGAAGTCCAGCGCTTTCTTCGTCTCCGACAGGGACAGTCCCATGGTCGGCTCGTCGAGGATGACCAGCTCCGCCTTGAAGTAAAGCGCCCGCGTGATGGCCACGCCCTGGCGCTCCCCGCCGGAGAACGTCCTCACCGTGGACTCGGTGGTGATGGCCGACGATGTGAACCCCATGGCGTTCTGCATGAGCTTCAGCGTTTCCTCCCGCATGCGCTGCACGTCCAGGCGGCCGCCGGCGCGCGTGATCTCCCGGCCCATGAAGATGTTGCGCCACAGGGACTGCTTGTCCGCGAGCGCCCGCTCCTGGTAGACCACCTCGATCCCCAGCTCGTGCGCGCGCGCCACCGAGAGGTGGTCCAGGCGCTTGCCCTGCCAGTAGATCTCTCCCCCCGCGTCCGGGTGGTGGTAGCCGGTGATGAGCTTCACCAGCGTGGACTTGCCCGCTCCGTTGTCGCCGAGCAGGCCGACGATCTCGTTGTCCCCGACGTGGAAGTTCACGTCGTGCAGCGCCGCCACCTCCCCGAAGGTCTTGGAGATGTTCTTCATTTCCAGCAGGTTCGCCATGAGCCCCCCTCATAAGGCGCGCAGCCTTTGCTTTCCTGCCTGGCCGGGCGCCCTCAAAACGAGAACCCGGCGCGGCCGTGACCGCGCCGGG
>DASRZR010000067.1:0-6443 GCA_035686185.1 Spirochaetia bacterium
GCACAACGCGGCCAACGTGCTGTCCCTGGGCGGGCCGCTGCACGACGCGGGGCAGCTCTGCGAGATGGCCAAGGTGTGGCTGCAGACTCGCTTCGGCGGGGGCCGCCACATGGTACGGATCAACAAGATCATGGCACTGGAGAGAGGTCGCTTCGAGGAAGCGGACTCCGGCGGAGAGGTCGGACGGTAATGGACCAGAACCAGCTCATCGAAAAGATCGTGGCGGAAGTGGTGGCGCGCATGGCGCAGGCCAAGCCGGCTTCGGGCGGGACGACCGCGCCGGGGGGCGGGGCTCCGTCGGCTGCCGCGCCGGCCCTCACGCCGGCCGACCTCGCGAAGTACATCGACCATACCATGCTGCGGCCGGAAGCGCCGAACGCCGCCTTTGACAAGCTCTGCCAGGAAGCGCTGCAGTACCGGTTCTACAGCGTGTGCGTCAATTCCTGCCGCACGGCCCTCGTGGCCCGTCGCCTCCAGGGCTCCGGCGTCAAGGTGTGCTCCGTGGTCGGGTTCCCGCTGGGGGCCATGACCAGCCGGTCCAAGGCGTTCGAGACCCGTGAGGCCATTGAAGACGGGGCCTCCGAGATCGACATGGTCCTCAACATCGGCCTGCTGAAGAGCGGGGACCATCACGGCGTGGAGGAGGACATCCGGGCGGTGCGCCGTGCCACTCGCTCCACCACGGTGCTGAAGGTCATCATCGAGACGGTGTTCCTTACGCAGGACGAGAAGGTGATGGCCTGCGAGCTTTCCCGCAAGGCCGGCGCTGATTTCGTGAAGACGTGCACCGGGTTCAGCGGCGGCGGCGCCACGGTGGAGGACATCAGCCTCATGCGCCGGGTGGTCGGGCGCGAGATGGGTGTGAAGGCGAGCGGCGGGGTGCGCACGTTCGCTTCCGCAGCCGCGCTGATCGGGGCCGGCGCCAGCCGCATCGGGTGTGCCGGCAGCGTGGCCATCGTGACTGGCGCCGGGTCAACGGGCAGCTACTAGTGGCCGCCGCATCCGACGGGCTGATCCTTCCCTCCATTCTTTCTGCCGACTTCACCCGGCTGGGGGAAGAACTGGCGGCCGTGGAAAGGGCAGGCGCGGACTGGATCCACGTGGACGTGATGGACGGGCACTTCGTGCCCAACATCAGCATGGGCCCGCTGGTAGTGGAGGCCGTCCGCCGGGCCACAAAGATTCCGATTGACACGCACCTCATGATCGAAAACCCGGACGCGTTCATTCCGACGTTCGCGCAGGCAGGCGCCACGCACATCAGCGTGCACGCGGAGAGCGTGGTCCACCTGAACCGCTCCCTGCAGCTCGTGAGAAGCTGCGGAGCAAAGGCGGGTGTGGCGCTGAACCCTGCCGCGCCGCTTTCCCTCCTGGACTGGTCCTGGGACTACGTGGACTACGTCCTTCTCCTGTCGGTAAACCCGGGCTTCGGGGGGCAGGAGTTCCAGCCCGCGGTCCTGGACAAGATCCGCGTCCTGCGCGGGGAGCTCTCTCGCCGAGGTCTTTCCATTCCCATCGAATCCGACGGCGGCATCAACCTGGAAACGATTGCGGACTTTGCGGCGGCCGGGGTGGACCTCTTTGTCATCGGGTCCGGCCTGTTCGGCGCCGGCGACTACCGCCAGCTCGTTCCGCGGCTGCGCGCCGAGATCCGGCAGGGAAGGACGCGCCGGTGAACGCCACGGCCGCTCGCACGCTGCGGGCCGGCCTTGCCGGCCTGGCCGCGGTCGCTGCCGCCGGCTGCGTCAGCATGGCTGCCCCGGCCCCGCTTCCCATCCTGGGCGGGCCGTCGGTGGCCGCGCTCGGTCATTCAGAGGTGGGCATCGGGGCGGGCACGGGCCTGTCCGCATTTCCCGGGGCGCACAGCGGCGGGGACGGCTGGCTGGGCCGCTGGCGGCAGGGGCTGGGCGGCGGGTTCGACCTGGGCGTTGACGCAATGGGCGTGCGGCGCGGGGACAAGGGGACCTTCACCATGAAGGCGGCGGGCCGCTACCAGGCGGGGCCCCATACCCGGCTGGAGGCCGGCGTGGGTGCGGCCGACGACTCTGACGGCAAGAGCCTGAACGCGGAGATGGCGCTGACGCTCGGGACGGTCAGGCCCCGGAGCTGGAACTTCTACACGTCCCTGTGCGTGGCAGCGGCAAAGGGATTCCGTCCTGACCCCGATTCCACCGCGCCGCCGGACGACCTGCTGGGGATAGCCGCTGTCGGCGCCAGCGGAACAATCGCGGGCACGGGGCGGTTCGTCGGCGAGTTCGGAATCGGGCCCGCACTGGTGCGCGGGAACTCCGCCATCGGCTTCGTGCTGTACTTCGGCGCCGCCCTCCTGTTCGACGTGGGCGAGTGAACACGCCTCACCCGACGCGCTGGGGTGTCTACGAGAGGGCGCTCCCCTCGCCCTGTCCTGGCCCGAGCGGCTGGCGGGGAAGCTCGCGGAAGCGGGCGCCTGACCGTCGCTTGACGGCGCCTTCTCTGATCGCGATCCTGATACTCAAGGAAAGGGGCATCAGATGAAACCGGTCGTCTGGGGAGTCATGTCGGTATCCGTGCACTACGCGCTTCGGGTGCACACGTACCTGGCCAAGTCTCCGCTGGTCCAGCTTCGAGGCATTGCCTCGCGGGACAGGAAGCGGGCGGAGCAGGCCGCGCGGGAGCTCGGCATGCCGAAGGCGTATGGCTCCTACGAGGAGCTCCTGGCGGACAAGGAGATCGAGGCCGTCTACCTGCCCCTTCCCAACCACCTGCACGCGGAGTGGGTGAAGAAGGCCGCGGACGCCGGCAAGCACGTGCTGTGCGAAAAGCCGTTTGCCCTGAATGCCGCGGAGGCCGAGCAGGCCATCCGGTACGCGCGGTCCAAGGGCGTGCTCGTGATGGAGGCGTTCATGTACCGCTTCCATCCGCAGTGGAAGCGGGCGCGGGAGATTGTGCGGGCCGGGGAGATCGGCACTCCGCACGTCGTGAGCACGCTGTTCTCCTACATGCTGAAGGACCCGTCCAACATCCGCAACGTGCTGTCCGCCGGCGGCGGGGGCATTCCGGACATCGGATGCTACGCGGTGTCCACGGCCCGGTTCCTGCTGGGGCGCGAGCCGTCGCGCGTGGTGAGCCTCGTGCACCGTGACCCGCAGATGGGGACGGACATCCTTTCTTCCGCCATCCTGGATTTCGGGACGGCCCGTGCGCAGTTCACCGTGGGAACGCAGACGCATTCCTGGCAGCGCGTGGAAGTGCTGGGGTCCGGCGGGCAGCTCACCGTGCTCCTGCCGTTCAACGCTTACCCCGACACGCCCATGCAGATCTCCGTCACCACCGGCGTGGGCACTCGCCAGGTTTACGCGCCAGCAACGGACCAGTACCAGGAGATGTTCGAGGCATTCTCCCGCGCCGTTCGTGAGGGCGGCGCCGAGCCCACGCCGGCCGAGGATGCCATCTCCAACATGAAGGTGCTGGACGCGCTGTTCAGCTCAGAGAAGTCGGGGGGCTGGGAGAAGGTGTAGGACAACCGGCAACCGCTCGCTGCGCGCCTGGCATCCGCCTCAGCGCAGCTCCGCGTTCAGCACTTCCAGGAACCGGTCCGGGGTCTCCTGGTGCGGAAGATGCCCCGCCTCTGCAATGACCACCAGGCGCGTGCCGTGATGGCGAGCCTGGGCTGCCTGCCCCGCCTCAAGCGGCAGGATGTGATCCTGCCCGCCCCACACGTACGTGGTCGGCACAGGGAGCGCGGCGGCCCGGCGGCCGGCGCGTCTCCCGCCGACGAGCATCCACGTGATCATGCCGCGAAACGATGAGAAATACGCCCGCATCTGGTTGCGGCTTTCCACCCGCTCTCCCACCCGTTCCCGCAGGAAGTCCCGGTCAGCCTTCGGCAGGCCTTCCAGCCGCGCGTAGTACGGTGCAAGCGTCGCGTAGGCCGCATCCAGGTTGCCGGCAAGGCTGCGATAGCGCCTCTCGCCAATGCCGGGTACCAGCATCGGCAGCAGCGCTCGGGCGGCGCCCGTCATCGGGAACAGGCCGCCATCGACCAGCACCAGCCGGCTGACCGTCGAGGCTTCTGAGATCGCCGCTGCCTGGCACAGGAGCGCGCCCAGCGAGCTACCCACGAGCACGGCCCGGTGCATCCCCGTGTGCGCCAGCAGCTCGACCAGGATCGTTGCCAGCCAGGGTGGTGTCATTCGACGTCGAGCTGGCAGCGGGCTCCTGCCGAATCCCGGCAGGTCCACGGCGACCACACGGTGACGGACAGAAAGCGGACCGATCACGTGCCGCCACGTGTCCGCCTCATCTCCAAGCCCGTGCACAAGGAGGACCGGCGGTGCGTCCCGTGGTCCGGCGTCATAGCAGAACAGGTCAAGACCGGCTCGGGGCAGCCTGACCGTTACTCCCCACGGGGCAAGCTCTGGTGGGACGCGCATGAGGGGCAGAGTACTGGCGCGGTGGGGGCGATTCAACCGCGAGTCGCCGCTGCCGCAGCGCCCGGTCCGGCGGGGGACGCCGCCGGGTCTGCCCCGTGGGCTTCACGGGCCGACGCCAACAGCAGCTTCAGGCGGTTGAGCTGGTTCACCTCGCTGGCGCCCGGGTCGTAGTCGATAGCGGCCACGGCTACCCCCGGGTGCCGCCGGCGCAGCTCGCGGATCATGCCCTTGCCGGTCACGTGGTTGGGCAGGCAGGCAAACGGCTGGATGCACGCAATCGCCTGCACGCCTTCCCTGATGAGCTCGGTCATTTCCGCGGTCAGGAACCAGCCCTCGCCGGTGACGTTTCCAAGCTGCACGATCCCCTCCACGCCGGCGGCAAGCTTCTCTATGGGGGACGGCGGGTGGAAGCGACGGGAAACGGCCAGCGCCTTCTTCTGCGCGCGTCGGAACAGCTCGATCACGGCGATCGAGACTCGTGACAGCAGGAAGCCGCGGAGGCTCCCGGCCAGCCGGCGGAAGCGGAACTGGGCGCCGAACAACGCGTACAACAGGAAATCGGTGAGGTCCGGGACCACGGCCTCCGCGCCCTCCGCCTCGATGAGGTCCACGATCCCGTTGTTCGCCGTGGGATGGAACTTCACAAGGATCTCTCCCACCACTCCCACCCTCGGCTTGCGCTCACCCCAGATCGGCAGCTCATCGAAATCCCGCACCATGCCCCGGATGGTGCGGGCGAACCGGAGGAGCCCGGGCCGGGCCAGTGCCAGCCCGCACCGGCGCGTCCACTCGTCGCACAGCCGCTGCGTGGCGCCTTTCACGGCCTCGTAGGGCCGGACCCGGTACAGCATCCGCATCAGCAGGTCCCCGTAGACCAGGGACTCCAGGCCCCGCGCCACCAGGCCGAGGGACAGTCGAAAGCCGGGGTTTTTCTCGAGCCCCAGCGTGTTGAGGGAGATCACCGGCACGTGGGAGAGGCCGGCATCGGCCAGCGCCTTGCGGATGAAGGCGATGTAGTTCGTTGCCCGGCACCCGCCCCCGGTCTGGGATATGAGCAGCGCGGTCCGACTGAGGTCGTAGCGGCCCGAGCGCAGCGCGGCCATCATCTGTCCCACCACGAGGATGGAGGGGAAGCACGCATCGTTGTTGACGAACGTGAGCCCCTCGTTCACCGCGCCGCGGTCCACCTCCGGCAGCACCTCCAGGCGGTATCCGCTGCAGCGGAACGCCTGCTCCACGAGGCGGAAATGCAGCGGAGACATCTGGGGAGCGAGGATGGTGTAGTCGCGCCGCATGTGCTTCAGAAACCGGGGGCGTTCAGTCGTGTCCGTGCCCGCCGCGGCGCCCCCGGCTGCCCCCGCGTCCGCCGCCGCGTGCTCCCGCGCCGACGGCTGCTCCGCGCGCGCTCTCGCTCTCACGGCGGCCTGCAGGGAGCGCAGTCGGATGCGCGCCGCCCCGAGGTTCGACTGCTCGTCGATCTTGATCACCGTGTGGATCCTGCCGCGCGCCTCCAGGATTTCCTGGACCTGGTCCGTGGTCACCGCGTCCAGTCCGCATCCGAACGACGTGAGCTGTACAAGCTCCAGGTCGTCGCAACGAGTCACCGCGTGGGCGGCGGCGTACAGCCGGGTGTGGTACATCCACTGGTCCACCACGCGAAGCGGACGGCGGATCGTTCCCCGGTGGGCCACCGAGTCTTCCGTCACTACGGCCATGCCCAGGGAGACTGCGAGGTCCGCGATACCGTGGCTGATCTCAGGGTCGAGGTGATAGGGGCGGCCCGCCAGCACCACGCCGCGCAGGTGCCGACGGGAGATCTCCCGCAGCGCGGCGTCACCCCGGCGCCTCACGTCGGCCCGAAAGCGCGCCTGCTCGGCGGCCCCGGCGTCCACCGCCCGCGCGGCCTCCGCCCGAGTGACGCCGGCCCACGCGAGCTCCTCCGCAAGCCGCTTCTTCAGCCGGCCACGGTCGTGCAGCGGAAGGAACGGATTGAGGAAGCGGACACGGCCCTGGCGGATGCCGTCCACGTTG
>DASRZR010000068.1:0-4422 GCA_035686185.1 Spirochaetia bacterium
GAGCCCGCACGGTGGCCGGCAGATGCCGGCCCGCCAGCCCAAGGGCGACGTTGGCGCGGACCGTGAGCCAGGGCATGAGCCGCGGCTCCTGGAACACCAGCCCGACCAGTGGGGACAGCCCGCTGATCTCCCGGCGATGCAGCGTGAGGCTGCCTTCCCCCCGGTCGAACCCGGCGATGACCCGCAGCAGCGTGCTCTTGCCGCAGCCGGAGGTGCCCACCACGCCGATCAACTCCCCCTGCTCCACGTCGAAGCTCAGGTCGCGGAATGCCGAGGCTCCGCTTGCAAACGTACGGCTGAGGTTGCGCGCCCGAAGCATCAGCGCGTCGCTCCCAGCGAGTCCTGCCACGAGAGGGCGCGCCGCTGCACGAGCACGAGCAGCGCGTCGGTGAGCTTCCCGAGCACGGCAAAGAGCAGGATGCTGGCAAGCACGATTTCCGGCCGCGAGATATTGCGGCCGAGGTCCAGAAGGAAGCCCAGCCCCCGGCTGGCCCCGATCAGCTCTGCCGCGATGACAAACATCCAGCCCAGGCCCAGCCCGCCGCGGATACCGGTGAGCAGGGACGGCAGCGCGGCGGGCAGGATGATGCGCGTGACCAGCCTTGGCGAGGCGAATCCAAAGCTCCTCCCCACCTCCACGAGCTTGCGGTCCACGCCGTGGATGCCGGCAACCAGATTCAGGTAGATGGGAAAGAATACGCCAAGGGCGATGAGCATGATCTTGGACGGCTCGCCGATGCCCAACCAGATCAGGAACAGCGGCACCCAGGCAAGAGACGGCACGGCACGCAGGCCTTGCAGGAGCGGGTCCAGGATCCTGAACGCCAGCCCGCTGAGCCCGGTGAGCGTGCCCAGCGCCGCGGCGCTTCCCAGACCGATGAGAAAGCCGACAGCCAGCCGGGCCAGTGTGGCGCCCACGTGCTGCCCGAGTGTGCCGCTGCCGGCGGAGACGACGAGGTACTGCGCCACCACGCTGGGAGCCGGCAGCAGGTGACGGTCCCACCAGCCACGGCTGGCGCCGGTTTCCCACAGGAGCAGCATGGCAACCGGCATCGCCAGTCCCTGGAGAACGGCCCTTGTTCTCATCGCCCTGCCCTTGCGGGCTTTCATGGGAAGCGCGCCGGCCTAAGGCTGCGCAACGGCCGTACGGGCAAAGGACGGGTTCACGTAGTCCGCCACCAGCGCCTTCAAGTCGACTTCCGGTTTGATCTGGCCGCCCCTCTGCAGAACCACGCCGGCAGCCGAGATGGACCGCACAAATGCGTCTCCCGGGAAGGACGTGGAAAGATCCGTCCGCCGATTGATCTGCAAGGCGGCCACCTCCCGCGAGATCTGCCCCACGGAGGCCAGCGTGGAGACCACCTCCGGCAGATGGGCGCGGGAGTACTGCCTGGCCTTCTCGTAGGCGGCAAGGACGCGCACGACGTAGGACGGGTAGCGGTCAGCGAACTCGCGTCGGACGTTGAGCGCCCCGTAGGTGTTGAAGTCCGGGTTGCGGTAGAACAGCGCGGCGTGGTTCTCCAGCTCGACCTTGGCCATGATCGGGTCAAGCCCGGCCCAGGCGTCCACGTCCTTGCGCACGAGCGCGGCGCCCCCGTCTGCGTGCTGGAGACTCACAAGCTGGATGTCCTGGTCCGTGAGTCCCGCGGTGTCCAGCGCCCGCAGCAGGAAGATGTAGGGATCGGTGCCAATGGTGGCCGCCACCCTCTTTCCCTTCAGGTCCTGTATCCTCGTGATCCCGGACCCTGGCAGGGTCACCAGCGCTGTCCACTCCGGCTTGCTGTAGAGGTACACCCCGTAGATCGGGTTCCCGTTGGAGCGGGCGATCAGCGCCGCGGCCCCGGCCGTGGACCCGAAGTCCACGGCGCCCGCGTTCAGGAATTCCAGCGCGCGGTTCGACCCCTGGCTCAGCGTCCAGTCGACCTTGACGCCGTCCTTAGCAAGGTCCTGCTCCAGCCAGCCCTTGTCCTTCAGGACAAGGGAGACGGGATTGTAGGTGGCGTAATCCATGTGAATGATGGACGGCTTGGCCTGCGCAAAGGCCGCAGTGCTGGCCGCGGACCAGAGAGCTGCGGCGGCCACGGCAGCAACCGCCAGACGAGATTGCATCGGATCCTCCTTGAGCCGGAGCTTGGCGCCCCAGCACTCTGAATCACCGAGTGCGTAGCATGGCTGACAAAAATTGTCAACTATTTAGATCGTAATGGTAGTAATTAACCTCTGTCGAACAGAGTGGGGCCGTCCAGTTGGCGGGGAGCGATGCCCGGAGACAGGCCCTATTTCCAGAGTGAGACCAGCGCCCGCGCCAGATCCTCCAGGCCTGCCTGGTCCACGGCGTCGAACCTGGCCGTCACGGGGCTGTCGACGTCCAGGACTCCAAGGACCTCGCCCGGAATGCCGTCCCGGATGAGGGGCACAACGATCTCCGACTCGCTTGCGCCATCACAGGTGATGTGGCCGGGGAACTGGTGCACGTCGGCTACGAGCTGCGTCCGTCGTTCCTTGACCGCCGCCCCGCACACCCCTTTTCCGAACGCGATCCGAGTGCATGCCACCAGGCCCTGGAACGGTCCCAGCACGAGCTCGTTTGCGGAAGGCTCCCACAGGTAGAAACCGGCCCAGTTCGTGCGGTCCAGGAACTCCTTCACCAACGCGGAGACGTTGGCGAGGTTGGAGTACAGCGGGAGGCTTCTTTCCCACAACGCCTCGGCCTGCTCCCGGAGGAGGCGGTAGTCGGAAAAGCGGTCACCGGACTTTGCGGCGGTCTCGTGCATGGGCTCAAGGATCTCGCGGTGCGCCAGGCGGCGTCAACCGCATGCAATGGCCTCCGCTTCGGAGGCGACCCGGTGGAACGCGTCCCGCAGCTCCGGCGGATCGACCGCGGCAAAGGGCACCCCGCGGGACAGCAGGTAGCGGGCCCCGTAGTTCAGGTCATCGATAGGCCATTCCAGGAGCACACCGTCTCTTCTCTGGGTCAGTGTGCCAAGGGAGGCGGGGATCCGGTCACGGACCTTGCTCATCGGCGCTTTGAAAAGCACGCGCAGCCGGTAATTCACGGGGTAGTTCTGCAGGTGCTTGATAGCGTAGCCGCGCACGTCGAAGCTGCAGTCTTTCTCGAAGCGCTCCTCGGTGGGTCGAGCCACCTGGATCCGATCCAGCCGGAACGTGCGGAAATCCTTCCGCAGGCGGCAGTAGCCGACGAGGTACCACTTCCCCTGGAACCCTACCAGGCCGTAGGGCTCCACGACCCGCACGGTGACTTCCCCCTTCTCGGAGCTGTACTCCAGCCTCAGGCACTGGCGGGCCTGGACCGCCTCGCCCAGGAGCATGAGGCACGCCGCGCCGGGTCGGGTGTCGTCCAGCGTGGAAAGCACCATGACCGAGCACATCGCCTCCACGCGCTCCCTCACCTCCTGGGGAAGCACGCGCGTGATCTTGGAAAGCGCCCCCTCCACCGCCACCGGTGACTGTTGGACCTCCAGCCAGGCGCTGCCCATGAGCCCCAGCACGATGGCTGCCGCCTCCTGCTCGTTGAACAAGAGCGGCGGCAGCTTGTAGCCGGGGCGAAGCCGGTAGCCGCCGTATCGGCCGGGGCTGGCCTCCACCGGAATACCGACGTCCTGCAGCTTTGTCACGTACCGCCGTACCGTGCGGACGTCTGTCTCCAGCCGGGCGGCGATCTCGGGACCCGTGAGGCCGGGCCGGGATTGGAGAAGCTCAAGGACCGTCAGAACACGCCCAGTTGGGTGGTACATCTCCGACCTCTTTTTTTCAGCCTTTTGAGAACAAGGACCGAATATGCCCTCATTCGAAATTACTATTCAAAACAGGAGGGAGCAAGCGATGTACCGGAACTGGATGGAAGTACAGGACTATGCGAGGCAGCGACAGGCGGAGCTGTTGAAGGCGGCCCGGCAGGCGCGCATGGTACGGCAGCAGGTCAGGCGTCCGGAAGCCCCCCCTGCGGCCTGTCCGCCACGGATCCCAGCGGTGAACAACGATTCCTTGTCGGCGGTGGACTGACGACTTTGGGAAGCAGAATGTACGACACGGAAGCGGCGAACACCGGGGCTCCGACCGTCTGGCGTACTTCGCCCTGCCTGAAGCTCCGCCGAAGTAGCTTCGAAGAGACTAATCGAAGACCAGCGGACTTGCCGGATAACAACGTTCTATGGACCGGCAGGAACCCCTTTCTTTGCCGACCTGGACATAACCGTCTATGGCACCGACAACGAGGACACCTGGACCGGACCTGGCGCGAGCGGCGGCAACGGCACATGGGTCCGCATGAGGCCCGGACCAATCAAGCAGCCGGGACGTACGGCAGAGGTCCGCCAGGTTCCGGCTCGCGGCCGGCATGGTTTCATTCCGGCAAGGAGAAGTGCACGACCCGGCCGCACGCCGACCGGGGGCCGCCGGTCC
>DASRZR010000069.1:0-2381 GCA_035686185.1 Spirochaetia bacterium
CCACTTCCACTTCATGAACGAGATCACGAGCAGCGTGACGTGCGGGAGGAACGACAGCGTGAGGACGAGGGCCGCGAGCACCGCCGTGAACGCTCGGGCCGCGCCTCGCGGCCGCGGCAGCTTCAGGAAGCGCGTCTGTACAGAGGAAAAGGTCCGGCTCGCCAGCGTCATCCGCTGTCCCACGAGCGCTACGGTGGAGAGGACGATCATGATGACGCCGCTGGTGGAGGCCATGGACAGGTTTCCGCCGACCTCGCTCACGAACTCACCGTACACCAGCGTGGGGAGGACGGGGAACTCGCCCCCGATGATGGAGGGCGTCCCGAAGTCGGAGAACCCGGCAAGGGCGGCCATGAGCATCCCCGTGATCAGCCCGGGAGCTGCCAGCGGAAGCTCCACCCGGAGGAACGTGGCCAGCCGGTTGCCGCCGAGGCTCATGGACGCCTCCCGGTGGGACGGGTCCTGGTTCGTGAACGAGTCGTAGGTCAGGAGGAACACGAGCGGGAGCACCAGCCACGTGATCACCCAGATCACGCCGAACTGCCCCCGGAGGGTCAGCACGATGTCCTGGCCGAGCACGTGGAAAAGAAGACGATTGAGCGCGCCGTAGCGCCCCAGCAGAAGCACCCAGGCATAGGCGCCGAGGAACGGCGGCGCGGCCGTGGCCATGGTGATCAGCGTGAGTATTGCGTTCTTGCCGCGGACCTGCCATCGAGACAGCAGGAACGCCAGGGGGAGCGCCAACGCCGTTGCCGCGCCCGTGGAGACGAACACCACCTTCAGGCTGTTGAACAGCGCCACGAGGTATCGCTTGCGGGAGAAGAATAGGGCGTAGTTGCGCAGGAACGCGGCACCCGAGCCCCCCCCGGCGCCGGCGCGTGCGCCGGCGTCCGAGAAGGAAGAGACGGCGATCTGCACGAGCGGAAGCACGATCAGGACGATCGCGATCACCGTGCAGAGCGCCGAGAAGAGGACCCAGGGATCGCGCAGGCGCGCGAGCCGTCCGTGCGGGGTCATCGGGCCGCTGTGCCCGTCAGTTGCCGCGCGCCTTGTCCAGGCGGTCGTTGAAGTTCGAGGAAATGTCGTCCCGGGTGCGGGCCTGCATCTTCACCAGCGTGAACTTGCTGAGGTCCACGAGTCCCGGCGGGGGCGTCATGTCCGTGCGGCACGATCGGCGCAGGATGGGGTCCCGCAGGATCTGGTGAGCCTCCTTGGATCCGATGTAGTCCACGAACAGCTTCGCGTTGTCCAGGTTCTTCGCGCCGGCAATGATGGCCAGCGCGTCCAGCGTGTTCGTGATCCCGTCCGCCGGGAAGATCATCTTCACCGGAAGGCCCATCTGCTCCCACTTGGCGCCGAGGTCCTCATTCATGAACCCGATGGGGTTCGCGGCGTCCTTGACGGCGGCGAACATCGCGTCGGATCCCGGGGAGATCTCGCAGTTGTCCAGGAGCTTCTGCACGAAGTCCCAGTCGTACAGGGAGGCAAAGCCGTTCACCAGCGTGGCCCCGGTCCCCGACTTGTTCGGGTCAGCGAGCGCGATCTTGCCGAACTTCTTCCACTTGGGGTCCGCCAGCTCCCGGATCGTCTTGGGCCAGTCCGCGGGGTTCTTCATCAGGTTCGTGTTCACGAGGATGGCCTGAGGCATGAACGACCAGAGGTGCCAGCGGTTGTTCGGATCCTGGCGGATCATCGCGGCATCCGTCGGCGAGCGGTAGGACTGGAAGAGGTCCGCGTTGGAGTCGAAGATGAGCGGCTCCCCGCCCCACAGCACGTCACCGCCCGGGTTGCCCTTTTCCGCCTTGATGCGGGCCAGCAGCTCCCCGGATCCCGCCTTCACGATCTCCACCTGGATATCCGGGTAGTGATTGTGGAAGCCCGCGAGCAGCGGATCCGTGATCTCCGTTCCGTTGCCCGTGTACAGAACGACCTTGCCGGCCGCGAACAGGACGGGCGCCACCAGCATGACCAGGGCGGCCGCCACGATTGAAGAAAGGAGACGTCTCATCGTTTACCTCCTTTGAGACCTGGCTCCCGCCCCGAGACGGACCCTTTCCGCCGGGGCGTTTTCACAACGTTGCCTTTCCGAAGAACTGGGGAAGGTACTGCTTCTGTGCGCTCAGGTAGTCTTCCAGGAGGCCGCGCGCCACCCGGGGATCGTCGATCATGGGGTCCAGCATCAGCGCCTGCAGCGCCAGCTCCCGGCTGCCGCGCACCGACGCCTCCACGGCCATCTCCGCCACGGTGATCTGCCGGCGGCACATCTCGGCGGCGGGACCGGGAAGACTGCCGACCCCGATGCCGTGGATCCCGTTGGCGTCAACTTCCGCGGGGACCTCCACGATGGCTCCATCCGGCAGGTTCTGGATGTATCCCTCGTT
>DASRZR010000070.1:0-2067 GCA_035686185.1 Spirochaetia bacterium
AGGTCGCCGAGGCCCTGGAGCAGGGCCACCGGGACGGCGTGCTGGAGCAGCGGCCCACCGTGGTCAACCTGCAGTGCGACATCGACCATCCCACGCAGGCCATGGCGGACCTGCTGCACCTGGTCACGGAGACCGGCGGCGTGGAGAAGCTGAGGGGGAAGAAGGTCGCCATGACCTGGGCGTACTCGCCCTCGTACGGCAAGCCGCTGTCCGTTCCCCAGGGGGTCATCGGCCTGTTCACCCGGTTCGGCATGGATGTGCGCCTTGCGTACCCCGAGGGCTACTCCCTGATGCCGGACGTGGTGGAGAAGGCCCAGGGGTTCGCGCGGGAAGCCCGGGGCGCGTTCAAGGTCTGCGGCTCCATGAAGGAAGCCTTCGAGGGCGCGGACTTCGTCTACCCCAAGAGCTGGGCCCCGTTCTCCGTCATGGAAGAGCGTACCCGCATCGTCGAGACCGGTGACCAGGCGGCGCTGAAGGAGCTGGAGAAGCGCTGCCTGCAGAACAACGCCCGGTTCAAGGACTGGGAGTGCACGCGCGAGCTGATGTCCGGGACCAACCGCGCCACGTACCTGCACTGCCTGCCGGCGGACATCAGCGGCGTCAGCTGCGATCGCGGCGAGGTGGCCGCGGACGTGTTCGACGAGTTCCGAAACCCGCTGTACCGCCAGGCGAGCTGGAAGCCCTACGTGATCGCCGCGATGATCCTTACCTCGCGGATGCCCAACGTGCGGTCCACTCTCTCCACGCTGCTGGACCGGGCGGAGAGCCGCGTGCTCTGAATGGCTCCGTGGCGCAGCGCCGCGGGCCGCAGGAACCCAGGAGGAAAAATGTCCATCAAGACGGAAAGGGTGAAATACGGGGACGAGACCGGCTGGCTGGCCCTGCCGGCGCGCGCGGCGGCGCCGCTTCCGGCCGTGGTGGTGATCCAGGAGATCATGGGGCTCAATGCGCACATCGAGGACGTGGCGCGGCGGGTGGCGGCGGCGGGCTACGCGGCGCTTGCCCCGGACCTCTACGCCGCCGGGGGCGGGCGCCCGCCCGCCCTGGAGCGCGGCCGGATCGACACGGCCATGGCGTTCATGGCATCGCTACCGCCCGGGTCCTTTGGAGACCCGGCCGCGCGTGATGCGGGCCTCGCCCGGCTCCCCGAGAGCGAGCGGCGCCCGGTGGGAGAGACGCTGAACCAGCTGTTCGCCTCCATGCGGGACCGCGTGCCCGCCATGGTGTCATCCCTGCGCCGGGCCGTGGGCTACCTGCGCCGCGAACGGCCCGAGACGCGCGGCAGCAAGGTGGGATGCGTGGGCTTCTGCATGGGCGGCGGGCTTTCCGCGCTCCTGGCCTGCGAGGAGCCGGACCTCTCCGCCGCGGTGGTCTATTACGGGATGACGCCGCCGGCGGAGAAGCTCGCGACGGTCCCCTGTCCCGTGCTGGCCTTCTACGGGGAGAAGGACGTGCGCGTGAACGCGGGCATCCCGGCGTTCCAGGACGGCATGCGGAAGCAGGGAAAGCCGTACGAGCACCACGTGTACCCCGGTGCCATGCACGCATTCTTCAACGATGACGGGCCGGTGTACAACGTGAATGCCGCCCGTGACTCGTTCTGGCGCATGCTGAGCTTCTTCGCCCTGCATCTCTCGGGATAGCGGCGGCGCCCGGATGAACCCCGCGGGGAAGCCCGCCATTCCGGAGTGCCTCGTGATGGCCAAGCCGGCGGGGCCCGGCTGCAACCTGCGCTGTGCCTACTGCTACTACCTGCGAAAGGCCTCGATGTTCGCCGGGGGACCGTGGCGGATGCCCGAGGACCTGCTGGAGCGCTACATCGTCCAACGGCTCGAGGGGTCTCCCGGGCCGGTGACGCATTTCGAGTGGCACGGCGGGGAGCCCACGCTGCTCGGCCTGGACTACTTCCGGCTGATCGTCCGCATCCAGAAGGCGCACCGCCCGCCGGGGCGGGCCATCATGAACGGGATCCAGACCAACGGCGCGCTGCTGGACGAGCGCTGGGCCGGCTTCCTGGACGAGGAGCGGTTCTCCGTCGGCCTGAGCATGGACGGCCCCGCCGACCTG
>DASRZR010000071.1:0-3874 GCA_035686185.1 Spirochaetia bacterium
ACGTGGGAGCGGAGAACCTGCAGGCGGCCGAAAGCCGCATCCGCGACGCGGACATGGCCTCCGAGATGGTGGACTACACCAAGAACGCCATCCTGACCCAGTCGGCCACGGCCATGCTGGCCCAGGCCAACACGAAGACCCGGACTGTCCTGCAGCTCCTCCAGTAAGGGAAGCGCACGGGTGACAACCCCTGCGGAGGCCCTGACGAGCCTTGCAGGGGTCCCACCCGGGGAGTATCATTGAAATAGTGACCCTTGCGGGGGTCCCTGCTCTTTGAAAAAAGCACCCTCCTTGGGGTGATAAGGCGTGCTGGTGAGAAGGGAGCCGTGTCGGGGCTGATGGCCCCCAACGGTTTCCTTGTTGATCGGGAAAAAGGGAACGGGGGGAGAGGCGCGCGAGCCTCTCCCGTGGTACTTCCCGACAGCACCGGGCATGCCGCCCGCGGACACGGATGGCCGTTCGGCCGTCCGGGAAAGCAGCGGCGCGCCGGAGGCACGGATGCCTCTACTCACAACAAGGAGGGTCACATGGTTATAAACCACAACTTGAGCGCGATGTTCGCCAACAGGCAGGTCAAGTTCAACGAGATCGACCTGAACAAGGACATCGAGAAGCTGTCCACCGGGATGAGGATCAACCGGGGCGGAGACGACGCATCCGGACTGGCCGTGTCGGAAAAGATGCGGTCCCAGATCCGGGGTCTGAACCAGGCGGGCAGGAACATTGAAAGCGCGGTGTCCTTCATCCAGACCACCGAAGGCTACCTCGCCGAGACACAGGACATCATGCATCGCGTCCGGGAGCTCGCCGTGCAGTCGGCCAATGGCATCTACACGGATGAAGACCGGGCGCAGATCCAGGTGGAAGTGTCCCAGCTGGTGGACGAGGTGAACCGGATCGCGTCCCACGCCCAGTTCAACGGTTTGAACATGCTCACCGGCCGATTCGCGAACCCTGCAAAGGGTGGGACGGTCACCGGGGACATGTTCTTCCAGATCGGGGCGAACATGGACCAGCGCAAGCAGGTGTTCATCGGCACGATGACGGCAAACGCCCTGGGGCTGCGGGGGATCTCGATCTCCACCCCGGACAAGGCCAACGCGGTCATCGGCAGCGTGGACAACGCCTTGAAGCAGGTTTCCCGGCAGCGCGCCGACCTCGGCGCCTACCAGAACCGCTTCGAGATGGCGGCCCGAGGGGTTGCCGTCGCGGCGGAGAACATGCAGGCAGCCGAGTCCCTGATCCGTGACACGGACATCGCCGAGCAGATGGTGAGCTACACGAAGAACCAGATCCTGATGCAGTCGAGCACTGCAATGCTGGCGCAGGCGAACCTGAAACCCAGGTCCGTCCTGCAGCTCTTGCAGTAGAAGACCCCGCACGCAGGACGCACCGTTCCCGACCGCGCGCTCGCGCGCGGCGCACGAATAAAGGAAGAAGCTTCTGGACGTCGCTTCTTCCGAATGGCGACAGGGAGGGGAGGTCGCGCACTCTCCCCCTTCTTTCAAGGGTCCGTCGAAGGATTCGGCGGGCATCACGACCCCCCGCGTGTTCCAGGCGCGCCGGGAGACAGGGTACACGGAGGTACACCATGGGTATGGAGATACCGGGGATTCTGAAGTCGAATCCCGCGCAGGATGTCCTCCTGAAGGAGGCGCGGGTGCTGCCGGACCGGCAGTCGAGGCAGGCGGATACGCCGTCTCCCGCGCAGACCGTCTCACGGCAGGAGATCGAGGCGCAGGCCAAGGCACTGGAGAAGACGTTTCTCGCGTTCAACCGCCGCGTGGTCCTCTCGGTGAACGACGCGATCAACCAGGTGATCATCAAGGTGGTAGACGCGGAAACCGATAAGGTAATCAAGGAGATTCCCGCCGAGGAGATCCAGCATCTGATCGCCCGTATCAAGGAGACCATTGGCGTTCTCGTCGACGAGAAGATCTAGGGCCCACGGAACGCGCGGGACGCCGCGCGGGCCGGGGTGCCCCGGACGCCACGGGCTCCTGCGGCGATCTGGCCTGGGCGCCTCGGAAGGGGGCAGCGGTCGCACCCATGTCTGACCTTTCCGTCCCGGGCGTTACCGACAAATACAACACCCAGAAGATCATCGATGCGCTGATGGCGGTGAAACGCGAGCCGCTCACGCGCATGCAGAAAGAGGTGGACACCGACCAGCAGCAGCGCACCGCCTGGCAGGACTTCACCCGGCGCCTGAGCGGCCTGCGCGACCAGGCGCGCACGCTGTACGGGTTCCAGAACCCGTTCAACGACCGCCTGGCCACCTCCTCCGACGAGTCCAGCCTTACGGCGACGGCCACACGCCAGGCCGCGGAAGAGAAGAAGCGGATCACCGTGAAGCAGGTGGCCACGGCGGACCGGTTCCTCTCCCGGTCCCTTCCACTGGACTTCACCGTGGCCCCGGGCCCGTACACGTTCAAGGTCGGAGACAAGTCCGTCAGCCTGTCGTGGAAGGGCGGCTCGCTCGCCGCGTTCGCTGACGCGCTGAACGCGAAGGGCGGAAGCCTGCTTTCCGCGTCAGTGGTCAAGGACACCACCAGCTCCCAGGTCCTGCTGATAGAAGGAAAGCCCACCGGCAGCACCAACCGCCTCTCGTTCCAGGACCAGGCGGTGGACCTCGGAGTGGCCAGCGGCATGCTGGATCGTTCCCCGACCGCCTCGCGCCAGCTCAGCCTGAACCAGTCCGATATTGCGGCCTGGACGGCTCCCCTCCCCGCGGGAGGGATCACCGTGAAGGACGGCACCCTGGTCGTCGCCCCGGGACAGGAGCTGAAGCTGCCGCTCTCCCCCTCCATGGCGCTGAACAAGAACATGGTCATGGAAATGTCGGTCAAGGTGGAGCATCTCCCCGAGACCCCGTACGTGCCCCCGGCGGCCCCGCCGGGCCCCTCGGTCCCCGCCACCGGCGGCGTGGACTACGGCGGCGTGCACGTCGACAGTGATCCCTCCCGCGCCCCGCTGCCGGAGTGGCAGCCGCCCAAGCCGCCGGAAACCGTCACGGACATGAAGGCGCTGTTCGCGGAAAGCCAGGGCACGACTATCCCGCTGCCCGACGTTCCGGACGCCGCGGACTTCCAGAAGATCCAGGTGCCCATTGGCCAGCTTGCCTCCACGCTGGACTCCCTGGACATCCGCAACCGCAACACGTACCGCACGCTGGACATCAAGGACATCAGCATCTTCGATGCGACGGCGCGCGGAGACTACACGCCGGCCCACCCGCTGGCCCAGGCCGGGGACGCCCTGGTGGAGATGGACGGCATCCAGGTCAAACGCGGCACGAACACGATCGATGACCTGATCCCCGGGGTCACGCTCACGCTGAAGGCCCCCAGCTCCGGGCCGGTGGACCTCTCCGTGGGCCACGATGCGGACGGCATCAAGAAGCAGATACTCGGCCTGGTGGGAACCTACAACCAGGTGATCACCGACATCGACGTGCTCACGCGCAAGGACGACGCCGTGATCTCGGATGCCACCTATCTCACCGACGAGGAGCGCACGAAGGCCCGCGCGAACCTGGGGCTCATGACGGGGGACCTCACGCTGCAGCAGCTCAAGGGCTCCCTGCAGAACGTGATGATGAACCCCTACCCCACCTCCGCCGGGCGGACGCTTGACCTGCTGGCCCAGGCGGGGATCTCCACGGACACGCGGGCGCCGGGATCCGCCACGATAGACCGCACGCGGCTGCGCGGGTACCTGGAGGTGGACGACGCGAAGCTTTCGGCCACCATCGCCCAGTACCCGGAGGCGCTGAAGCAGCTCTTCGGCAACGACACCACGGGGAACCTCGTGGTGAACTCCGGCGCGGCGTACGCCATGGACACGCTGCTGCGGCCCTACGTGCAGACCGGCG
>DASRZR010000072.1:0-17811 GCA_035686185.1 Spirochaetia bacterium
TCGGTGTCGATATCGTCGCAGGCGCCAGCGTCGGCCTTGCCCGAGATCACGTTGGCGAGCGAGCCCTGGTGGGAGCCGCCGAACAGCACCTGGCTGAACAGTTTGCCCTGGCCGCCTTCCATGAGGTCCGACTGCTTCAGGGAGGACCACTGGCTCATCTTGGAGAAGTAGGCCGCCACGCCGGAGGACGGGAAGAGGAACCCGGACGTGGAGCTGTTGGACACGAAGGAGAAGATCTTGCCGGCGATGTTGTCCAGGGAGTAGGTGCCGTCCTTCATGTACTGGGAGGCGTTCTCCGACTTCACGACGATCCGGCTGTAGTACACGGCGTCGGAAAGAGTCCCGGAATCACCGGAGTTCGTGACGATGGGAACAACTGCCTTGCTGAGCGCGCTGCACTTCACGTACTGGTACGGCCCGAACAGCGCCAGCGCGGCGTTGTCTGACACCATGGCCTGGATGGCGATGTTGTAGTCGGTCGTCAGCTTGTCCTGGACCGGCCGGCCGGTGGCGTCCGAAACGATCTTGTCCATTGCCTGGCGGAACTGCGCGGACTCGGGCGGCGAGTCATTGGGCAGCCAGACCCACACGAGCGGCTTCTTCTCGGCGGAGCCGTTGGCCCAGACGGTGCCGGCGGTTGCCACCAGGGCTACTGCCACGCACGCGAACAAAATGAATCTCTTCATCATACCCTCCCTCGGTCGTTTCACGGCGCCGATCACGCAGCGCGTCGCAACCAAGAAGCGGTCGGCCTGTTAGGTTTGTATGAAAGCAGCGCGAATTCGGCGTTATCCCGCGCGGGAGTGTTAACTTTCGAAGTTCACCGATTTCTAACGCATGGTTCATCAAAACCCAACGGGGAGGGCGGTAGCCTTGCAGTCGAAAGACCGCAAGGAGGCCTCCGTGTCCGCGCAGCGCCCTGTCCTGGAGGTTCACCACCTCTCCAAGAGCTACGGTGACGTAACGGCGATGTCCGACGTGAACCTTCACGTCGGCACGGGCGAGCTGGTGGCGCTCATCGGCCCCTCCGGCGCCGGCAAGTCCACGCTTCTCCGCTGCATCAACCGCATGATCGATGCGAGCTCAGGCGAGGTCGTCTTCGAGGACGTGGACGTGCAGCGCCTCGGGCGCCAGGACCTGCGGCGCGTCAGGACGAAGATCGGCATGATCTTCCAGCACTATAACCTGGTCTACCGCCTGACGGTCATCGAGAACGTCCTGCACGGCCGCCTGGGGTACATGCGGGGGCTGGGCGGGATCGTCGGCCGCTACAGCGAGCTGGACAAGGCGCGCGCGGTGGAGATCATCCGGCGCCTCGGCCTGCTGGAGCAGATCTACAAGCGCTGTGACGCGCTGAGCGGCGGGCAGAAGCAGCGTGTCGGGATTGCCCGTGCGCTGATCCAGGACCCTCAGATCATCCTCTGTGACGAGCCTATCGCGTCCCTTGACCCGAGCACGGCCAAGGTGATCATGGACTACCTTCGCACGATCTCCGCGGAGCTGGGGATCGCCGTCCTGGTGAGCCTTCACCAGGTGGACGTGGCCGTGAAGTACGCGGACCGGATCCTGGGGATGAACGCGGGGCGCATAGTCTTCGATGGCGCGCCGGCAGCCCTCACCCGGGACACGATTTACGAGATCTACGACAAGGACGCGGGCGAGCTTGTCCTCGATTGACCTCGCCGCCGACAGCACGCTGGATGTCTTCCGTTCCCGTCGCCGGCAGATGACGCTCGTCCTGCTGGCCATTGCCGTGGTGGTCGGCGCTTCCTCCGTGCTCACCCAGTTCAGCTACCGCACCGCGGCGATCTCCGTGCCGAAAGCCGTCGGGTGGCTCGTGACGAACATCATCCCGGACGGCAAGGCCTTGGAGAAGCTGCCGCAGATCGTTTCCAAGCTGCTGCAGACCATCGTGGTGTCCGTCATGGCCACGGTATTCGCCACCGTGTTCGCGTTCGCCTTCGCCATCCTCGGCTCGAACACCACCCGGCCCCACCCGGCGTTCTCCCTTGCGGCCCGGGCCGTGGGCTCCCTGTTCCGCAACATCCCGGTCGTGGCCTGGGCCATGGTGCTGCTCATGTCCTTTGGCCAGAGCCAGCTCACCGGGCTGCTCGCCCTGTTCTTTGCCACGTTCGGATTCCTGGTCCGCTCGTTCCTGGAGACGATCGACGAGACCTCCCGCAGCAGCGTGGAAGCGCTGCACGCCGCCGGCGCCTCCTGGCTGCAGACGGTGTTCCAGGCGGTGCTCCCCTCCGTGCTCCCGCAGGTGCTGAGCTGGATGCTGTACATGGTGGAAACGAACATCCGGGACGCCACGCTGGTGGGCATCCTGACCGGGACCGGCATCGGCTTCACCTTTGACCTGTACTACAACGCGCTGAACTACCGCGCCGCCGGCCTGGTGGTGGTGAGCCTGGTCGTGGTGGTCCTGCTCATCGAGAACGTGTCCAACCTGATACGGAGGGTGATCCTGTGACGTCCGTTGACGGCAGTCCGCCCCCCTTGACCCCCGCCATTGTGGGGACAGCGGGCCGGATACGCGTCCGCCGGCCGACACGGGCGACGGTGGCCATGTCCCTCGTGTTCGGCGTCCTGCTCGCCGTCACGGGCGTGGGGTTCGTGATGCTGTCCGGTGACAAGGTCAAGGTCGGGGAAGGCATCCTGGTGACCGTGCGCAACTTCCGGACCATGTTCCTGGCGCCGGGAGCCACGCATTTCACGGTCCTCCAGGCGCTGTACGACCTTGCCGTCACCGTGGGCCTTGCCGTGCTCACCACGGTCCTGGGCGGAGTGGTGGCGATCGTGCTGGGCCTGCTGGCCGCGCAGAACCTGAGCAACCGCCGGCTTTCGGTTGCCATCAAATCGGTCCTGGCATTCTTCCGCGCCATTCCCACGGTCCTGTGGGTGCTGATCTTTGCCATCGGCGCCGGCCTGGGAAGCCCGGCCGCGGTCATCGGCATGAGCTTCCATTCCATCAGCTACCTCGTGAAGGGATACTCGGAGTCCTTCGAGGAGATAGACCAGGGCGTCATCGAGGCGCTGAAGGCAAGCGGGGCCCGCTGGACGCAGATCGTGATGCAGGCGGTGCTGCCGTCCGCCATGAACCCGATCCTCTCGTGGACGTTCATACGGTTCGAGATCAACTTCGTGAACGCCGTGGCCATGGGGGCCGCTGCCGGCGCCGGCGGCGTCGGCTACTCCCTGTACTGGGCGAGCAGCTACTACTTCAACGTTCACGAGGTGGGGTTCATCACCTACATGATCCTGGCGGTGGCCGTGGTGCTGGAGTACTCCGCCACCCGGCTGCGTTCCCGGTTCCGGGTGGCTACGTAACCCCGCCGTCCGCAGACAGCTTTCCTTCCATAGAGAGCGGCGCCGCGGAGGTGATGGTCACCGTGACGA
Organism: Spirochaetia bacterium; assembly: GCA_035686185.1. Taxonomy (GTDB): domain Bacteria; phylum Spirochaetota; class Spirochaetia; order SZUA-6; family Fen-1364; genus Fen-1364. Next base: position 3,403 of record DASRZR010000072.1, read on the forward strand.
ACCGGCCCACGAGGCTCGTGTCCGTGCTGGCGAACCGTACGGGGATCCGGCCCTCCGTGCGTCCCGCCAGCCAGCCGGCCTTGCGGTCCGCGCCTTCCACCAGGAGGCGGGCCGTGGTTCCCACCATGCGGTCGTTGTGCTCCTGGCCGCTCTTGGCCAGTTCCTCGCTCAGGACGTGCAGGCGGCGCGACTTCTCCCCGTGCGGCACGTCGTCCGCCCAGTGAGCGCTGGCCGCGCCCGGCCGGGGGGAATACATGGCCACGTAGGCCATGTTGTACTTGAACTCCCGCATGGCGCGCCGCGTGGCCTCGAACTGCTCCTCGGTTTCTCCGCTGAAGCCCACGATGATGTCCGTGAACAGCGTGGCGTCCGGCAGGATGTCACGGATGCTCGCCACGGTGCGCCGGTAGTCGTCCATCTGGTAGCTGCGGTTCATGCGCACCAGCACGAGGTCATCCCCGGACTGAAGCGGCAGGTGGATCTGCCGGGCCAGGCTCTTGTGGTCCGCGATGGCCCGCAGCGCCTCGTCGCTCATGTCTCTGGGGTGCGGGGAGGTGAAATACACCCGGCACTCGCGGCCGGTGGAGTCACACAGGCTGCCCACGTCCCGCAGCAGCTCGGGGAACGTGCGCTCGGCCCCGGGGGCGTCCCGGCCATAGGAGTTCACGTTCTGGCCCAGCAGCGTGAAGGACACGTAGCCGCGGTCCAGGAGCCGGGAGATCTCCTGCAGCACCTCGTCGGACGGCCGCGAGACCTCGGCGCCGCGCGTGTAGGGCACCGCGCAGAACGTGCAGTATTTGTCGCAGCCATTCTGGATGGGGATGTAGGCTTCGAAGGACGAGGAGTAGCGCGGCCCGATCTTCCAGAACGCGGAAGGCTCCACGGTCGAGGTGCTGGCGGGGGTCACCACGCCGTACTGCCCGATCATGGCCGGCAGGGACGGCAGCTCCGTGATGTCGAACAGCAGGTCGAACTGCGTGAGGAACTTCTCCCGGTCCGCCGGCAGGATGCAGCCGGTGGCAAACGTGAGCAGCGCGCGCCGGTTCTTCCAGCGGTTCCACCGGTCGATCCGGGCATAGACCTTGTCGATGGCTTTCTGGCGCACCGAGCAGGCCACGATCCCCAGGAGGTCCGCTTCCTCCTCCGATTCGGTCGGCTCGTATCCCATGCGTTCGACCACGGTGCGCACGCGCTCCGCGTCGGACTGGTTCATCTGGCACCCGAGGTGCAGCAGGTGGTACTTCATAGAACCGAAAAACTCCGCAGAGAATATACCGCCGGCAGCCGCACCGTGCCGGCCACCCGGTTCTGCCTTGCCCGCCGGCGGCCCCGAGAGTACCCTCCTTCCTGAGGGGGACCACCATGAAACGGACCGCCTTCCTGGCTATCCTGGTACTGGTTGCCGCCACGGGGACGGCGGGCGCGCAGGACGCGAAGAAAGGGGACCCCGGGCTTTCCGCGCAGCTCGACCGCCTGGGCCTGAAATACACCCTCACCAAGGCCGGCAACTATTCCATCACGTACGACCTGGACGACGGCAGGAGCCAGGTGGCCTACGTCATGGGCAGCACGGAGACAGTGGACAACGTGGAAGTGCGCGAGCTGTGGTCCCGGGCGGGCAAGTTTCCCGGCGTTCCCACGGAAGACCAGATGCAGAACCTGCTGGAGGAGAGCGGGACCAAGAAGATCGGCTTCTGGGCCCTGGAGGAGGCCGACGACGGCGGCTACACCGTGTACTTCTCCGTGAAGGTTCCCACCTACCTGAAGGACGACGATCTGTCTTCCCTGCTCGAATACACCGCGAACGTGGCGGACCAGAAGGAAGAGGAGCTGTTCCAGCAAGACGACGAATGAAGATCGTCGAGGTGCTGGGCGCCTCCCTGAAGCTCGGTGTCACCTCGTTCGGCGGCCCGGTGGCTCACCTCGGGTACTTTCACGATGAGTACGTGGGCCGGCGCGCATGGCTGTCGGAGGAGGCGTTTGCCGACCTCGTGGCGCTGTGCCAGCTCCTTCCGGGCCCCGCCAGCAGCCAGGTGAACATGTCCATCGGCCTTCTTCGCGCCGGTGTCGGGGGAGCCGTGGCCGCCTGGATCGGCTTCACGCTGCCTTCCGCCGTGGCCCTCACGGCGTTTGCTCTCCTGGCGGGCGCTCCCGGCGTGCTCGGGTCCGGCTGGCTCCATGGGCTCCTGCTGTCCGCGGTGGCCATCGTGGCCCACGCGGTGTGGACCATGGCGCGGCGCCTGGCACCGGACGCGCCCCGCGCCTCCCTCGCCGCCGTGGCGGCCATCATCAGCCTGCTGTTCCCGTCCGGCCTCGCCCAGGTTGCCGTGATTGCCGGCGGCGGCCTGGCCGGCTGGGCGCTGCTCCGGACGGGGGGTGGCGCCGCGCGCGAGCCGCTGTCCTTCGGCACGAGCCGCGCCGCTGCGGTGGCCTGCCTGTGCCTGTTCGCACTCCTGCTCGGCGGGTTGCCCGTCCTGCGGCTGGTGTTTCCGGTCCACTGGCTTGCCGTGGCGGAAAGCTTCTATCGCGCGGGTTCTCTGGTATTCGGCGGCGGTCACGTGGTGCTGCCCCTGCTCCACCGGGAGGTGGTGCCGCCCGGATGGATTTCAGACGCCGGGTTCATGGCAGGCTACGCGGCGGCGCAGGCAGTGCCGGGCCCGCTGTTCACCTTCTCCGCCTACCTCGGGGCATCCATGAGCACGGGAGGCGCGGCAATCGCCCTGGCCGCCCTGGCCCTGGTGTCCATCTTTCTGCCGTCTTTCCTGCTCCTGCTGGGAATCCTGCCGTTCTGGGGCACGCTCAGGGCCCGCACCGGCTTCCAGTCGGCTCTTGCCGGCGTCAACGCCGCGGTGGTCGGCCTGCTGGCCGCGGCGCTTTATTCCCCCGTGTGGACGAGCGCGGTTGTCTCCGTGCCGGACTTCTGCATCGTCCTGGCCGGGTTCATCCTTCTTGCCCGGTGGCGCTCCCCCCCGTGGCTGGTCGTGGCCCTTGGCGCCGCCGCGGGGGAGATTGTCCGCCTCCTGGGCTGAGCCGCTACTTCTTCAGTGTCGCCAGCGCCTTCTTGTCATCCGCGGTCTGAAGGATGCAACTCGCCGTCTTCCCCGTGAACGCGGTGGACCACGCCGACTGCACGTTCACTCCCGCCGCGGCCAGCTTCCCGGCAACCTTCTGCAGGCGCCCGGCCTTGTTGGGCAGCTCGATGCACAACGCCTCGGTCTGCTTGACCTCCACGGAAAGCGGCATCAGCGCCTTCAGCGCCTTCTTGGCGTTCTTCACGCCAAGCGTGCACTCCGCGTTGGCCCCTACCTCCGCGGCCCGAAGGGCCAGGATGTTCACCTCCGCGGCTGCCAGCAGCTCCGCCACCGAGGCGAGTTGACCGATCTTGTTCGGAAGCGTGAAGCTGAGAAGCGTCACCGTCTTTGCCTTTGCCATTGAATCCTCCTCTTTTCAGGACACCACCGGCGTCATGGAAATGACGTACCGGGTGCCGTCTTTCACGTACTGCAGGTTTCCGTCCGCCGCCACCACCAGGGCGGCGGTCTGCGGGCTGGTCCCGCCTTCGTAACGGATCCCGGGACCCGTTTCTCCGCGCGGCCCGGCAGGTCCCGGTTCTCCCCGCGCGCCCGGCTCCCCTCGCGGGCCGGCCTCACCGCGGGCCCCCTGGGGCCCCTGCGGACCCACCGGTCCCTGCGGGCCGGTGGCGCCGGTCTCTCCCTTGGGCCCGCGCTCCCCGGCCGGGCCGGCCGGGCCCCGCTCTCCCGTCGCCGGGGCGGGAATGCCAATGGCGAGCGCACCAGTGGTCGGATCCACGCGCGCCGCTGGTTCACTGCCCGGCGGCAGCAGGCTGACGGTCACGTCCCGCAGAGCCGCCTTCTTCTGCTTCTTGTCCTTCTCTTCCTTCCCGTCCTTGCGCCCCTTTTCCGCCGGGGCCGCCTTTGCCTTCCGGGATTCTTCTTTCTTTCCGCCTTTTGCCATGCCCGCCTCCTTTCACCTTTCCAGGTCCTCCTCCCGCTCCACCCGTGTCCCCTTGCCCGCGCGCGACGTCTTGCCGGCTCGAAGCCGCGCGGCCCGGCTGCTCAGAAACCGGTCCAGCGCCTCGTTGACCACGTCCGTGTATCCCACCCGGGGAGTGGTACGGTCCGGCCTCCGGTTGTAGGAATCGATGTACACGTCCATGGCGCGCTGGTTGCCCGGCGCGATCTCCACGTTGATCTTGCGGGAATCCGACTTTCCGCGGTCGTGCTTCTTACCCACGGCGGCGTTGCGGCCTTTCTCCGAATCAGCCCTTGCGGGACTTCAGGAACTGGTGGATGGCCAGGTTGATCACGTCCGCGGGCTTGAACCGCGGTGTGATGCGGGCGGAATCCGAGTTGTACGACTCGAGGTACGCCTTCATCCGGCTCCAGTTGGCCGGGGTGATCTCCACGTGAAGCTTCTTTGCCATCCGCCGCGCCCGGGAAAAATCATAGTGCCATTTATGCACCAAAGTCAAGTCAATGATGCATCAATTCAGTGCATTAATGCCGCGGCCGCAAGCGGCCGTCCGGCGTCTCCAGTGGGGGCCGGGTCATCCCGAGGGCGGGCGCGCCTATACCTTCAGCACGTCGTGGACGAGCTTCAGCAGGCCGGCCCGGGGCAGGGCGCCCACGACCATGCGCGGCTTCTCGTCCATCGGGATCCACAGGAGGCTGGGGATGCTCTGGATGCCGAACAGGGAGGCGATCTCTCCCTGCTCGTCGGTGTTGACCTTGTACACGTTCAGCTTGCCTTCGTACTCGCGCGCGATCTCGTCCAGCACGGGGGAGAGCATCTTGCAGGGCGGACACCACTCGGCCCAGAAGTCCACGATGGCCGGTGCGGTCCCGGCGAACTTCCAGTCCTGGTGGGAATCGAAATCGAAGACCTTCGTCACGAAGGTGTCACGGGTCAGGTGCTCTACCATGTGCGTCTCCTATATAGAGAATTAACTATACTGCAAATATCGGCATGCCGGCCTCCGGGGTCAAGCGGCGCGCCCGGGCCCCGGCGCGCCGCCGTGCCGACGGGCCGCCCCGCGAGCTCGCGCGGCCCGTATTCACCGAAACCTAACAATCCACTCGACGAATCTTAACCCTGCGCCCGTATCCCTATGGCTGTCCGGAGCATCCGGACCGTGAGTGAATACTGAAAGGAGATGCCATGAAGAGGATTCTTGGTCTTGCCATTGGCGTGGTCCTGCTCGTCGGCGCGACGGCGGCCGTTTCCGCCCAGGCTGGCAAGGCGCTGACCCAGGCACCGGCCAATTTCGAGACGCTCGTGAAGGCCGCCCAGAAGGAGGGCCAGCTCACCGTCATCGCCCTTCCTCATGACTGGGTGAACTACGGAGAGGCCATCGCCACGTTCGCGAAGAAGTACGGGATCAAGATCAACGAGCTGAACCCGGACGGCGGCTCGGGTGACGAGATCGAGGCCATCAAGGCGAACAAGGGCAACATGGGCCCGCAGGCTCCGGACGTCATTGACGTGGGCCTGTCCTTCGGGCCGGATGCCCGCACCGCGGGGCTCATCGCCCCCTACAAGGTGAAGACCTGGTCCACCATCCCCGCGTCGGTGAAGGACGCGGACGGCTACTGGTACGGTGACTACTACGGCGCGCTGGCCTTCGAGGTGAACACGGACGTCGTGAAGACGCCGCCGCTGGACTGGGCGGACCTGCTGCAGCCGGCGTTCAAGGGCCAGGTGGCGCTCGCGGGTGATCCGCGCACGGCTAACCAGGCTATCATGGCGGTGGGCGCCGCGGCGCTTGCCAACGGCGGGACCTTCGACAACCCCAAGGCCGGCCTCGACTTCTTTGACAAGCTGAACAAGGCGGGCAACTTCGTCCCGCTCATCGCGGTGCCGGGCACCGTTGACTCCGGGGAGACCCCGGTGACCATGCGATGGGACTACAACGCGCTTGCCAACCGGGACAAGACGGACGGCAACCCGAACGTGGCGGTCATCATCCCCGCCTCCGGCGTCGTGGCGGGCGTGTACATCCAGGCCATCAGCGCCTACGCCCCGCATCCCAACGCCGCGCGGCTGTGGGAGGAGTTCCTGTACTCCGACGAGGGGCAGATCATCTGGCTGAAGGGCTACGGCCACCCGGTCCGCTACGCGGACCTCGCGGCGCGCAAGGTGATTCCCGCGGATGTGGCGGCGAAGATGCCGCCGGCGGCCTCCTACGCCAACGCGGTGTTCCCCAGCCTGGACCAGCAGGCGGCGCTGAAGACCTTCATCGCCAACAACTGGGACTCCATGGTCAACGTCAACGTCCAGCAGAAGCAGTAACGCGTCGATGGCCGACATCGGCGTGATGGGGGAGGGGGCGCGTTCCGCGCCCCTTTCCCTCCGCGACAAACGGACCCCGCTTCGCACCTGGGCGGGCCTTGCGCCCTTCCTGCTGTTCGCGCTGCTGTTCATGATCCTGCCGGCCGGTATGCTGCTCATCGGCAGCTTCCAGGACCCGCAGGGAAGGTTCACGTTCGTCAACCTGGCGCACCTCCTGCGCCCGAACATCCTGCACTCCTACCTGCTCACCATCGAGGTGAGCCTCGTCACGGCCGTGGGCGGTGGGATATTCGGCTTCCTGCTCGCCTACGCGGTCACCCTCGGCGGCATGCCGCCGGGCATCCGCGGCTTTATCGTCACGTTTTCCGGCGTGGCCTCTAACTTTGCCGGCGTGCCGCTGGCCTTCGCGTTCATCGCCACGCTGGGCCGCGTGGGGCTGGTCACGACGCTGCTGAAGTCCCTGCTGGGGATCAGCCTCTACGATTCCGGCTTCAACCTGTACAGCTTCTGGGGCCTCAGCTTCACGTACCTGTACTTCCAGCTCCCCCTGATGGTGCTGATCATTGCCCCCGCCCTGGACGGGATGCGACGGGAATGGCGGGAGGCCTCGGAGAACCTGGGCGCGCGGAGCGTTCAGTACTGGAGGCATATCGCGCTGCCCATCCTGCTGCCGTCCCTGCTCTCCTCGGTGGTGCTGCTGTTCGGCAACGCGTTCGGCGCGTACGCCACGGCCTACGCGCTCACGGGCGGGTTCATCAACCTCGTTCCCATCCAGATCGGCGCCCAGATCCGCGGAGACGTCCTGCACGACCCGAACCTGGGGTACGCGCTGGCGCTGGGCATGGTGGTGGTCATGACGCTCACCATCCTGGGGTACACGGTCCTGCAGAGGCGCGCGTCGAGGTTCACACGGTCATGAGCACGACGATGACGGCACGCTCGTTCGCCGCCCCGGGCGCGGCGGCCCGGCGGCGCAAGGGCTGGTCCTCCCTCTGGCTCGTTCTCGGCGGGCTGTACTTCTTCCTCCCGCTGCTGGCCACGTTCCTGTTCTCCCTGCACGGAAAGAAGGGAGCGCTGAGCTTCATCGCCTACGCGCACGTCTTCCGCGACCCCGAGTTCCTGCACACGTTCTCGTTCTCCCTGGAGATGGCCGTGGTCACCATTGCGGCCGGCCTGGCGCTCATGATCCCCACCGCCATCTGGGTGAACCTGCGCCTGCCCCGGGCCCGGGCACTGATCGAGGTGTTCGCGCTGCTGCCGTTCGTGATCCCGCCCATCGTGCTCGTCTTCGGCCTGATCCGCATGTACAGCCGGCCGCCCGTCATGCTGGTGACGAGCCCCGTCCTGCTGATTGCCGGCTACGTGGTTCTTTCGTTTCCGTATATCTTCCGGTCCGTGGATGCAGGGCTTCGCGCCATCGACCTGAGGGTGCTCACGGAGGCTGCCCAGAGCCTCGGCGCGCGCTGGAGCACGACGCTGTTCCGCGTCGTGCTGCCGAACATCCGGGTCTCCGTCCTGAGCGCCGCGTTCCTTACCTTCTCCATCGTGGTGGGCGAGCTCACGCTCGCGGTGATGCTGGCGTGGCCCGCGTTCGGGCCCTACATGGCGCTCGTGGGCCGGGACCTGGCCTATGAGCCAGCGGCACTGGCGGTCATCAGCTTCCTTCTCACCTGGGGATCCCTGGCGGTGATACAACTGGCCAGCCGCGGGGGCCGGGGGCAGGGACCCACCGCCGGCGGCGTGCACTGAAAGGGGGGGCCAATCCATGGCGTTCCTTGAGCTGATCGACGTGGTCAAGCATTTCGGCCGTCACACGGCCGTGCAGGGCTTCACCCTTTCCGCCCAGGAAGGGGAGCTTATCTCGTTCCTCGGCGGATCCGGGTGCGGAAAGACCACGACACTGCGCATGATCGCCGGCTTCGAAGTGCCCACCGCGGGGCGGATCCTGATCAGCGGCCGGGACGTGGTTCCCGTGGCCCCGAACCGCCGCGGCGTGGGAATGGTGTTCCAGAACTACGCGCTGTTTCCCAACATGACGGTGGCGCGCAACATCGGGTTCGGCCTGCGCGTGGCCGGCCGGCCCGGCTCGGAGATCTCCCGCCGGGTTGACGAGATGCTGGAGCTCATCCACATGAGCGAGTTCCGGGAACGCTACCCCCACCAGATGTCGGGCGGCCAGCAGCAGCGGGTGGCCCTGGCACGCGCGCTGGCCATCCGTCCCAGCGTGCTGCTCCTGGACGAGCCGTTGTCCGCGCTGGACGCGAAGATCCGCGTCCGCCTTCGCGCGGAGATCCGCGCCATCCAGCGCTCCCTGGGGATCACCACGATCTACGTGACGCACGACCAGGAGGAGGCGCTTTCCATCTCGGACCGCATCGTGGTCATGAAGGACGGCAGGATCGAGCAGGTGGGCACACCGTTCGAGATCTACAACCGCCCGGCTACCGGTTTCGTTGCCTCCTTCATCGGTTCGTCCAACGCGCTGCGCGCGGTGGCGGTGCACCCCGAGCAGGGGACCGCTTCCGTGGATGGACAGGAGATCTCCGCCGCGCGTCCGCTGCCCGCCCTGGCCGGCCAGGAGGTGCGCCTCCAGATCCGACCCGAGGCCATCTCCCTGCACAACGGCGTGGCCCACAACAACCACCTGCGAGGAACGCTGGTCAACGTGGTGTTCCTGGGCTCCATCGTGCGCCTGGTGGTGAGCACGGGCGGGAGTGAGCTCATGCTCGACATGTTCAACAACCCGCACCTGGCGCTGCCGGAGGTGGGCTCCACGGTCACCGTGGGGTTTGCCCCGGAGGCGTGCGTTCCGCTGGAGACGAACGGGGAGTAGCGCGGCGCCGGCGGTTGCCCGGTTACGCGGCCCGCTCGGCCACGATTCGCAATCCCTCCAGCGTGAGCCATGGCTCGTGCAGGAGCTTCTCTCCCAGCAGCGGGGCCATGATCGGGGATTGTCCGCCCGTTACCGCCACGGCCGCGTTGCCCCCGAGCTCGGCGCGCATGCGCCGGATGATCTCCCCCACCAGCCCCACGTAGCCGAACACGATGCCGGCCTGGATCGAGTGCACCGAGTTCCTGCCCACCGTCACCGGCGGGGCTGCCAGCGGCACCGTGAAGAGCTGGGCCGTGCTGCGGGACAGGGACTCCATGGCCGCGGTGAGCCCGGGGGCAATGGCCACGCCGCGAAGCTCCCCCGGGGGACCGGCCACCGCGGTGAAGCTGAGGGCCGTGCCAAAGTCCACCACGATGCAGGCGGAGCGGAAGCGCTCGAAAGCGGCTACCGCGTTGGCCACGAGGTCGGAGCCTACCTCCGCGGGGTTCTCCGTGGTGATGCGGATCCCCAGGTCCAGCGCCGGGGAGAGCAGGAGCGGGACGCGGCCGGTCAGCTCCTGGATGGCCTCTGCCATGGTGGCGGTGAGCGGCGGCACCACGCTGGAAAGGATGGCGCGGGACACTTTGCGGGCCGGGATCTGGGCCGCGTCCAGCAGCGTGCGCAGGATCACCAGGTATTCGTCGGAGGTCTTGGCCGCGACGGTCTGGATGCGCCACCGCCGGATCCAGTCCGAGTCGTCATGGACGCCAAAGGTGATGTGGGAGTTACCCACGGACATGGCCAGCAGCATGCAAGACCTCCCGTTCCCCGCGCGCACCGGCGGACAGAATTATTTGAGGGCATCCGCCCCGCTCACTATACTAGACGGCAGATGAATCGGATCAAGAAGTTCATGCGCCGGATCCCTGTCTTCTCCCACGAGGGCACGGCGAAGGTGGTGTACAACGGCTTTCTCATCTTCTCCGCCCTGGCCGGGACCATCATTACGTCCTACCGCCTCACCTTCCGCCTGTACGACTTCGACGTCATCTACTGGATCATTACCGCGGTCTATCTCCTGGACATCCCGTACACCTTCAACCTGTCGGTGAAGAAGGGGCTGAAGGTATACTCCGACCGGCGCAGCATTGCGCGGCTGTACCTGCGGAGCTGGTTCGTGGTGGACGTGATTGCCTCCATCCCGTTCACCTGGATCTTCTTCATCACCTCCCTGTGGCGCCCGGGCACCTCCCTGGAGATCGGCGCGGTCCTGGACGTGATCATGGTCACCAAGCTGATGAAGATGGCCAAGATCAGCAAGGTGAGCGCCATCTTCAACGACATCAAGGAAGCCCTCAACGTGAGCCCGGCGCTGATGCGCCTGATCACGTTCGGCTTCTGGTTCGTCACCGTCATCCACCTCATGGCCTGCGGATGGGTGTTGATCGGCGCCAGCGAGGCGGCCCGCCCGTACTTCGACCAGTACCTGCGCGCGGTGTACTGGTGCGTCACCACGATTGCCACCATCGGCTACGGGGACTACACGCCCAGCCACGACAGCAACCTGCAGATCATCTACACCATGGTGGTGATGATCTTCGGCGTGGGCATGTACGGGTACATCATCGGTAACGTGGCCACCCTGATCTCCAACATCGACGTGGCACGGGCCAACTACCAGGCCAAGATGGAGGAGATCAACGACTTCCTGCGGACCAAGAGGATACCCGGCCGGCTGCAGGCCCGGGTGCGCAACTACTACGCCTACCTCTGGGAGACCCAGCGAAGCATCTCCACCGTTTCCATCACGGAGGAGCTGCCGCACACGCTGTCCATGGAGATCAGCCTGTTCCTCAACCGCGGCATCCTGGAAAAGGTCTCCCTGTTCAAGAACGCCAACGAGGTGTTCATCCGGGAGATCGTCCAGCTCCTCCAGCCCATGGTGTTCCTGCCGGAGGACTACGTCATCCGCCAGGGGGAGTTCGGGGACTGCATGTACTTCCTGTCCAACGGGGACGTGGAGGTTGTGGTCAACAACCAGAAGGTGGCGACCCTCGGGCAGGGCTCCCCGTTCGGGGAGACCGCGTTGACGGTGGCGGAGAAGCGGAACGCGAGCATACGGGCGCTCACCTACTGCGACGTGTACAAGCTCTCCAAGTCCGACTTCGACTCCCTGCGCAGCCGCTACCCTGATTTTGACGCGCAGGTGAAGAAGGTGGTGGAGGAGCGACTGCGCGACACCGAGGCCAAGACGCACCAGGGGGTGGCCAACGGCATTGCGGCCGTGCCGCCCGCCAGGCCGGCCGGCACGCCGCGCCGAAAGGGCCCGCGCAAGCGCTGAGCCGGCCTCGCGCTCGCGCCAGCGCCCTCTGTACCCTGTCACGCCCGGACACCCGCCTTCTCGCACCACTCCAGGGTGAGGCGGGCGCCTTCCGCAAGCGGCGTGGGTCGGAAATCGAACAGGGAAGCGAACCGGCTGCCGTCCACCACGTACGGCTCCTCCTTCTGGTAGAGCATCTCCACCAGCTCCCGGAGCAGCCGGCTGAAAAGTCCCATCACGACGATGAGCGGCCGCGGAATCACGCCGAGCTTCTTCTGCCGGCCCGCGGCATCGAAGAAGACCTGGGCCGCCTGGCGCGCGGTGAGCGTGCGGTCGTTCGGCACGATCCACGTCCGGCCCCACGCGCGCGGGTCCCGGGCTGCCACGGCGAGCGCCCGGCCGTAGTCCTGCACGTAGGTGATCGTGTGCGGAACGTCCAACGCCCCGGCCACGCGCGGCGTGCCGCCGTTCAGCAGGGGGCCCAGGAAAAGCTGCGTTCCGAACATGCTTTGAAACGTCGCTCCCGGGCCGTAGTAGTCCGAAGCGCGGACCGCGGTCCATCGGAGCCCGTCGCGTCCGGCCGCCTCCACCATCTCATCGTGCAGCCTCTTGCGCAGCTTCCCCTTGCGCGTGGGCGGGATCTCCGGTGTCTGCTCATTGATGACCGCCGTTCCGCGGGCGTACATGTAGAGGTTCTCCGACACGGCCAGGACCGCTCGGTTGGCGCGGGCCGCGGCCGCGATGTTCTCCTGGATCGGCGGAAGCTGCTCCTTCCAGTCCTGGTAGAGCACGTTCACGCAGTGGTAGACGTGCGTGGCGCCTTCCGCGGCCCGCAGCGTGGCCTGCCGGTCCCGGGCGTCCGCGGAAACCAGCTCCAGGATAGCTGCCTGCGATGCGGGCAGGTCGTCGAAAAGGACCCGGGGCTTTGTTCCGGATCGGCTCACCATCCGGACCGCAAGCCCTTTGTCCAGAAGGTAGCGGGCTGCCGCCGAGCCAACCGGCCCGCTCCCGAAGATCACGTGCAGCTCCTTTGCCGCAGCGCGCGGCGTGTCCTGTTCCGTCATTTGTTCCTCCTATGTTGGCCGTGCCAACATCGTCAATATAGCTCATGATGTGGGCGGTGTCAACATAAATGTTGGCAATTCTTACATTGTGTGGTACCATGAATCCATGAGCGCTCGAGCACCGGCGGTCCAGAAGCCGTACCACCACGGCGCGCTTCGGGAAGCACTCCTGGAGCAGGCCTTCCGAGACCTGGAAACGCTTGGCCTGGAAGGGATCAGCCTCCGCGGCCTGGCAGAGGAGACCGGTGTCTCAAAGACGGCGCCCTACCGGCATTTCACGGACAAGCGCGACCTGCTGGTCACGCTGGCAGCGGATGGGTTCCGCCTGCTCGCGGAGGCCCTGGAGGTGGTCATGCCACCCGGGGAGGGGGCGCCCGCCGGCCGGTCGGGGCTTGAATCTCTTCGCGCTCTTTTCCGGTCCTACATGGACTTTGCCCGGGCCCGGCCGGCGTTGTACCGGCTGATGATCTCCCGGCTGGGGTTCGAGCTGCACTCCGAAGCCTGCCGGCTGAACAGCGACCGTGCTCTTTCCTGCCTCGTACGGGCCGTGCAGGCAGCCCAGGCCTGCGGTTGGAAGCAGGGCCACGACCAGACGGCCGTGGTGTTGTCCCTGTGGGCTACCGTGCACGGCTGGGCCACCCTGCTCATCGATGACCTTCTGCCCCCCGGCATCTCCCTGGAAGGGGATGCCTGGCTGAACGCGGCGCAGGTGATGCTGGAGTAGCGAGCGCTCCCCGCAGGGCTTCAAGAGGCGCGCGGTCGATCACAAGCGCCCACGGTCTGGAACGAGCATGGAACACTGGAACAGCATCGGAGTCCGGACGGCGTTTCGCGGCTGGACATATCATTTTGATTTGGAGGTTTTTGGGCGGCCTTTCGCCATCCGCCTGCCCGGATCGGGACACAGATGTCCAAATGGATTGGCACAAACCTTGCAGCTTGACGGCACCATCACCGCGGAAGCTGCTTCGAGGAGAGTGTGAATGCTGAAGAATTTGAACGTCGGTCTAGGAGACGGGAGGCCACGGTTGTTCACTCCGGGCCGTTCCGGAAGGCGGGCGCAGACAGTTGCGTCTACCTGACTTCCTGGTGAGCCTCCAGCCGCCTGCTCCTGCCCTCCTGCCGATGCGCCACCCGGGGGCCGGGTTGTTGGCGCGCACGGAATTGTTCGCGCTCCAGACGCGATCGGCGGAGTTGGTAGAAGAAAGGAAGCTTCGCCAGCACCTGATGGGCCGTGTCCAGGACATCGTCTACGTCCTGGATGCGCGAGAAGACAAGCTCCTTTTTGTCAGCAACGAAATCGCCTTGCTCCTCGGCCACAACTGGTCGTACATCCGATCCTGGGGAGAGACGCTGTTCACGGCCATCATGCATCCCGAGGACCTGGCGCAGAGGCCGTTCTTTCTCGCGCGGCTGTCCTCGCTTCGTGACGGTGAGACGCTGGAACGGCAGTTTCGCCTGCGGGACGCGTGCGGCCAGTGGCGCTGGCTCCGCAGCCGGGAGATCATCCTCGATCGCACCCAGCGCGATCAACCGTTGAGGGTCATGGGGATTGCGGAAGACATCACTTCAAGAAAGCGTGACGAGGACCGGCTGAAGGAAATGGCGCTCGTGGATCCTCTCACCGGGCTCAGAAATCGGCGTGGGTTCCTTGCGATTTCGGAACAATACGTCAAGATCGCGAAACGGCAGGGAAGGAAGTTCACCGTCCTTTTCATTGACATGGATCACTTCAAGAGCATCAACGACACGTTCGGGCACGAAGAGGGAGACCACGCGCTCCGATTGGCCGCCGAAGTATTGAGGAAGACCCTGCGGACAAGCGACATACTCTGCCGCTACGGCGGGGACGAGATTGCGGCTCTCGCGGTAGACGTGGAGGCGGAAAAAACCAGCCTTCTGAT
>DASRZR010000073.1:0-3601 GCA_035686185.1 Spirochaetia bacterium
CGCTGGTGGCCGCCCTGGCGTCCGAGATCACGCTCCCGTCACGGGACCTGCTGGTGTTCCTGCCGGGGCTCCTCCTGGGACTCTTCCCGAGCTGGCAGCTCGCCGTGGACCTGCTTCGCACCCGCGGCATGTACCGCCAGACCAGCCAGGAGCTGATCGAGCGAATCGAGACGGACTGGGAGATGATCGAGCGGATCCGCGAGGGCAAGGAGCTGCTGGAGAAGCGCAACATCGACATCATGAAGCTGTCCGGCAAGCTGCTGGAAAGCGCGCAGAAGCAGTCCTTCACCATCGGCGGACTGATCGTGTCCCTGGGAGAAGCGGGCACGGGGGAATCCCGCGTGGTGGCCAAGGAGAAAGACATCCTCGGCTACACGGAGCAGGTGGACGGGCTCATCACGAGCTTCCACACGCAGATCCAGGAGACGCTCATGGAGATGGAGGCGCTGTACCAGCGGTCCGTCGTCATCCGCAAGGCGGTGAGCCAGATCATCGGCATCGCGGAGAAGACCCACATGCTGTCCCTGAATGCTTCCATTGAAGCGGCCAAGGCCGGCGCGGCGGGAAAAGGGTTCAGCGTCGTGGCGCAGGAGATCCGCAAGCTCGCGGACCTTACGCGAACGGTCTCCGACCAGGTGAGCTCCACGATTCGGGACACCAACCGCGGCATCGAGAAAGGCGTGGGCAGGATCAAGGGCCTGGGCACCGGCTTCGTGGAGATCGTCAAGAGGTCGGAGGAAATCCGGATGATGATCACGGAGAACTCCCGGGCGCTGGAGGACGTCAACCGGGCCCACACCCACATCCAGGACGGGCTGGCCGGCGTGGACGAGCTGATCCGCTCCATCCTCGAGGTCTCCCACGACATGCGCGAGATGACCGACCGGCTGGCGGCCGCGTTCTCCTGGTTCGGCGAGACGCTGAAGCTGAAGGAGGAATCCGCCGGCGCCCTGCCGTCCCATCCGCCGCTCGCCGAGCCGGCCCCGGCGGAGCCGTCCGAGGTCGAGGAAATCCCCGCGGAGGGCTGACGCGTGACGGCCTGCGCGAGCGCCGGCAGTGCAGTCCTCAGGGGGAGAACGTCAGGCCTTGACGGCGGGCGCGTCCCCGACGAGGCAGAGCCACTCGGCCTCCGCGGCGATCTCCTCTCCGACGTACGCCTTGCCGGCCTGGCGGATCATCGCCTTGCTCACGCGCAGGTTCTTCACCACGCAGCGTACCTCGTCCCCCGGCCTCACCTGCCGACGGAACTTCGCCTTTTCCACTGCCGCGAGGAAGAACAAGCCCGTGCCCCCGGTGGACATCCGCAGGCCCGCGCCGCCGCACTGCGCCATCGTCTCGATGAGAATGACCCCCGGCACCACCGGGTACTCCGGGAAATGGCCGGCGAAGAACGGCTCAGCCTTCGAGAACGTGCGGAACGCGATGATTTCCTCGGCGTCAGCTTTCTCGATCCGGTCCACGAACAGGAATGGATCCCGGTGGGGAAGGAGAGATTTGATGTCGGTCATGCGCGGCAGGCTACCACGATCCCTGCCGAATTGACACTGCCCGGGGCGCGTGCTAATTTCCGACTAATTTAGTAATGGAACTCGACCCGGGCTGAGTGCTTTTCTCAAATCGGACAGAAGAGGTTGAAGATGGAACTGAAAGAGTTGTACGCCCTGATGGAGAGGTTCGAGAAAAGCGGACTGTCGGAAATCTTCTACAAGAAAGACGGAGAGGAAGTCTGCCTCAAGAAGGCGGCACCCGTGACCTACGCTGCGCCGATGGTCGCCGCGGCCGGCGCGCCGGTGGCCGTTCCCGGCATGCCGGCAGCCTCGGCAGACGCGCCTGCCCGTCATGCGGCGGACACGGAGTTCATCCGGGCTCCGCTGGTGGGAACGTTCTACCGGGCGCCCGCGCCGGATGCGCCTCCGTTCGTCGAAAAGGGTGACACGGTGAAGAAAGGCAAGCCGTTGTGCATCCTGGAGGCCATGAAGCTGATGAACGAGTTCCAGGCCGAGTTCGACCTGGAGGTCGTCGCCATCCTCGCGGACAACGGGAACATGGTGGAGTTCGGCACGCCCCTGTTCGAGGTGCGCCGGGTATGATCCAGAGTCTCCTGATTGCCAATCGCGGGGAGATCGCGGTCCGGATCATCCGGACCTGCCGCGAGATGGGAATACGCACGGTGGTGGCGTACTCCCAGGCCGACGCGGATTCTCTTCCCGTGCGCATGGCTGACGGCCACGTGTGCGTCGGCCCGGCCCCGGCCCGGGAGAGTTACCTCAACGTCAGGAACCTGGTCACGGCGGCCGTGCTCAGCGGCTGCGACGCGGTGCACCCGGGCGTCGGCTTCCTGGCGGAAAACGCCGGTTTCGCCCGCGACGTGAAGGAGGCGGGGCTGACGTTCGTCGGCCCGGAGCCGCAGGTCATCGACCTGCTCGGAGACAAGATACGGGCCAAGAAGTCGGCCCAGGAGCTTTCCATCCCGGTGATTCCCGGCAGCGCGGGTTCCGTGGCGGACGCCCGGGAAGCGCTGAAGGCGGCGGAGTCGATCGGCTACCCGGTCATTGTAAAGGCCGCGGCCGGCGGAGGCGGGAAGGGGATGCGCATCGTCCACGATGCGAGCGAGCTGGCCGACGTGCTGCTCGTGGCCTCCCACGAGGCGGAGAAGGCCTTTTCCGACGGC
This sequence comes from Spirochaetia bacterium, assembly GCA_035686185.1. Lineage (GTDB taxonomy): Bacteria > Spirochaetota > Spirochaetia > SZUA-6 > Fen-1364 > Fen-1364. The sequence goes on from DASRZR010000073.1 coordinate 2,672, forward strand.
ACCGTATACCTGGAGAAGTACCTGGAGAACCCGCGGCACGTGGAGATCCAGATCGTCGGGGACAGCCGCGGGAACGTCGTTCACCTGGGGGAGCGGGACTGCACGGTCCAGCAGAACCACCAGAAGCTGATCGAGGAAAGCCCGTCTCCCGTGGTGACGCCGGAGTTGCGCGCGCGCATGGGTGAGGACGCGGTCCGGCTGCTGCGTGGCCTGGGGTACACCGGCGCGGGGACCGTGGAGTTCCTGGTGAAGGACGGCGCCCATTACTTCATGGAGGTCAACGCGCGCGTGCAGGTGGAGCACCCGGTGTCAGAGCTGGTGACCGGCGTGGACATTATCCGCCAGCAGATCCTCGCGGCAAGCGGGGAGGCGCTGGAGATCCGCCAGGGGGACGTGAAGGTCGGAGGGTACGCCGTGGAGTGCCGCATCAACGCGAGCTCCGCCGGCCGCGTCACGCAGTTCATGAGCCCCGGCGGCTACGGCGTGCGCATGGACACGTTCCTGTACGTCGGGTACAACGTCCCGCCGTGGTACGACCACCTGGTGGCCAAGCTCATCGTCACGGGCCAGAACCGCGCGGAGGGGCTGCGGCGCATGCAGCGCGCGCTGTCGGAGCTGGTCATTGAGGGCATCCGCACGAACATCGAATCCCAGAAGAAGATCATCGCCCACCCGGTGTTCCGCTCCGGAAACTACGGAACCGGCTTCCTCGGGGAGGTCATGAAGGAGGGCGGCCTGTGAGAGACTCCAAGGGGATCCAGGGGTGGATCCGTGACCTGATCGAGCATCCGGTCCAGAACCCGGTGGAGTACCCGGCGCACACCGGGCGGGACGAGCGTACCGTGTTCGACGAGAAGAACACCTGCCCGTCCTGCCACCGCAAGCTCACGATGCGGGAGATCGAGGCCACGCTGTTCACCTGCCCGCACT
>DASRZR010000074.1:0-3135 GCA_035686185.1 Spirochaetia bacterium
TCCGCCGAGGGCATCAGCTTCAAGCTGGACGACTTCGGGACGGGCTATTCCTCCCTCGGGTACCTGCACACGATCCCGATCGACTCCGTGAAGATAGACCGCAGCTTCATCTCGCGCCTGGGCGCGGAGGCGGGCGCCGAATCCTCCACCGGGATCGTGCGCGGCATCATCTCCCTTTCCCACGAGCTGCAGAAAACGGTTGTGGCGGAAGGGATCGAGACGATCGAGCAGGCGAGAACGCTCAAGGAATACGGCTGCGATTTCGCCCAGGGATACCTGTTCGGCAAGCCCGTGGACAAGCCCGTGCGGGAACCCGCCGTGCCGGCGGAGGCGCTTGCGGACGCCGTCCCCGTGGCATAGGCGGGGCGCGTCCGGGCTACCCTCCCCGGACCAGGAACACCACGGTGCCCACGATCGCCATCATCACGAAGGCGATGACCGCGGTGCCGAACACCTCCAGGAACGGATGCCCGGCAAAGACGCGGAACCAGATCACGAGCGCCGCGGACAGCGCCCCGGCCGCCGCACCGATCCCGGCGGCCGGGCGCCAGCGGCCCTTCACTGGGTGCACGGCTCAGCGCCAGATGGCGACGACGCCGGCTCCGACGATGTAGGTGATCGCGTACAGGACGTTGTTGATGACCAGCACAACGGGCTTTCGGCCCTCGAACTGGGTGTTGAGGCTGTGCGTCACGACAAAGGCCAGCCAGACGACGAGACCCACCAGGGCGCCGGTACCGAAGTCGGCCGCCTTCACGCTGTGCACGGCGACCTGCAGGCCGTAGGAGAACAGAAGGGTCGCGATGAGCGCGCCGCCCATGAGCCGCGGCATGGCCTTCCTGTCCGCATCGCTCATCTGTTTCTTGTTCGGGTCCATTCCCACGCCAACCTGCCAGGCCCGGAACCACGGCACGGCCGGTGAGTAGAACAGCCAGCTCACGAAGAAGTTGACAATCGCGATGACCACAAAGGGCAGCCAGGAAAAGGTGAAATCTACCATCAGCGTTCCTCCTCTGCAGTAAGCTCGCGACGGCACGCGGGAAAGTCAAAGGCGAACGTTGCGACGCCGATCGGCCCGCATCCGGCGAGGGTTTGCGCGCCGGCAGGAGGTTTATTTAGTCCTTGACTTAATTAAGCTATTCCTTTATTAATTCCCTCATGCACGCCTTTGCGGCTGTGGCAGATGAAACGAGGAGAAGCATTGTCCTGCTGGTGGCAAAGGAGGGTGAGCTGCCGGCAACGGAGATCTGCCGCAACTTCCAGATGAGCCCCGCCGCCGTGTCCCAGCACTTGAAGATACTGAGGGAAGCGGCGGTGCTCCAGGTAAAGAAGGACGCCCAACGGCGGATCTACAGCCTCAACCCTTCCGGAATCCAGGAGATGGAAACGTGGCTCCTGGAGATCAGGGATCTCTGGAACAAGCGCCTGGACCGGCTGGGAACCTACCTGGTCAAGCTGAAAAAGGAGAGAACGAATGAGCGTCGACGTTGAGACGATCATCGAAGACAGGAAAGTCACGTACAGGAGATACATCGACGTGCCGGTGTCGCTCGCATTCGAGGCATGGTCGACACGCGAACATCTCTCCCGGTGGTGGGGGCCGGACGGTTTCACGCTGACAACCCTGTCCCTGGACTTCTCCAGCGGCGGAACCTGGGAGTTCGTCATGCATGGCCCGGACGGGCACAACTACAGAAACAGGATCCGGTTTCTCGAGATCGACAGGCCCCGCCTCATCCGTTACGCGCACTGGGGAGACGGAGAAGGAGGCCCGGACGTGGAGTTCGAGGCGAGCGTCCTGTTTGAAGCGTCGGGAGACGGAACCCGTTTGACACTGGTCCAGTTATTTCCGAGCCCGGAAGAGCTGCAGAGAGTGCAGAGCAAGTATCGCGCGATCGAAGGGGCGCGCCAGCACATGGACAGCTTTGCGCGGTACGTGGAATCAGCGAAAGGAAAAGGAGAATAGAATGCCCCGACTCGTGGTTCGCTGCTTTGCGGTTTCGTTGGACGGGTACAGCGCGGCCCCTGGCCAGAGCCAGAAGGAGCCGTTTGGCAGGGACGGTCTCCGCCTCATGACCTGGGCCTTTGCCACGCGCCATTTCAACCAGATGTTCGGCCGCCCGGGTGGTTCCGAGGGAACCGACAACAACTTCGCCGCAGGTGCTGACGAAGGGATTGGCGCCAGCATCATGGGCCGGCACATGTTCGGGCCGCCGCCAGATGCCGACGACAAGCCGGCGTGGAAGGGATGGTGGGGAGAGAACCCGCCCTACCACCACCCGGTATTTGTCCTGACTACGGAGAAGAGGGCGTCCCTCAGCATGGAGGGAGGAACTACGTTCCATTTTGTCACTGACGGCATTGAGGCGGCGCTGAAACGGGCCGTCGCGGCGGCGGGTGGAAAGGACGTGCGCCTTGCCGGTGGGCCGAGCACGGTGCGCCAGTACATGAAGGCGGGCCTGGTCGATGAGCTGCACCTCGTCCAGGTACCCCTTTTCCTGGGTCACGGCGAACGGATCTTCGAGGACCTGGGCGCGGTGGCGGATCTCTATGAGTGTGTCGAGTTCACTCCCTCCCCGGCCGTGTCTCACCTGCGGATTGTGAAGAAACCTGCGTGAGATGAGCGCGGGATTGGCGCCACCGCGGGGCGCGCCGCATCCCCATGGACTGAACGGGCGCCCTGTGCCAGCATGGCCGGCGCGACTGCGCCACGGCGGCCCCGCCCGGGTCCGGCGCGAAAGGTGCCAATGCCCTGCCGGCTCCGGTTGGCGAATGGCTGATGAACGGGAACCTCTCCGACAGCAGTGGCAACGGCAACGACGGCACGTCGCTCGGTGGCACCAGCTTCGTGACGGACCGTCACGGCGCCCCGCACGCGGCACTGTCCGTCACTCCCGTCACGGGGCCGCACAATAATGCGAACGTGACCTTCGGCACCGGCCTCCTGCTGCCGGCATCGAGCTCATTCACGCTCAGCCTCTGGTTCCTTACGCCCACTTACGTCGGCTCCTACGCGGACGTGCTCTCCGCGATGGCCAATGAGAACCAGTTCTCCTACGGCATCAACCTGGACGGAGACCGGGGGAAGATCCAGACCCAGGTGGGGCCCAATGACGTGGCGGCGTTCGGACCGGC
>DASRZR010000075.1:0-9265 GCA_035686185.1 Spirochaetia bacterium
ACGGCGGGATGAAGATCCTGGAAAGCATCAAGAGTGGCGCCTCTTCCGGGGTGGCGCTGGAGCAGCCCTCTGACGTGTACCGTTTCGTGCGCGCCCGGCTTTCGGCCACGGATCCCGGCCTGGCGATGACCGGGTCCATCCCCCTGCGCGGCGGGAGCGCTATCGCGCTCCTCCAGGGAGGCCGGGAGCGCTTCGGCCTCATCGAGGTGGCCAGCGACTTCCTCTCCCAGGACTCCAACAACGCCTGGAGCTTCACTACGGAGGCATTTACCACGTACCTGCGGTCCCTCGCGCCCGGGGGCATCCTTTCCGTGCCCGTGGACATCTCCGAGCTGAACGTCTACGCCCTGAAGATCGCCGCCACCGTTGCCGCCTCCCTGAGGAACCTCGGGGTGACGGATCCGGGCCGGCACGTGCTGGCGTACCGCACCGCGTGGACGTGCCAGTTCCTGGTGAGCCGGGACCCGTTCACCGCGCAGGACGTGAGCGCGCTCGTAGCGTGGTGCTCGGACCGCTCCTTCGACACGCCGTGGTACCCCGGGATCGTGCCGGCCTCCATCGACGTGTGGAACGACCTGCCGCCGGTCTCCTTCGAGAAGGGAGCCGTTGCCACCTCCGACAAGCCGCAGGATGCGCTCATGGTGGACCTGCAGCGGGTCTTTGGAAGCAACCAGGGACTGCCCCCGGCGGACCGGTTTTTCAACCTGTCCCCGTCCACCATGGATCGGCCGGACTTCTTCTCCATCTCCCGTCTTGCCAGGATCCGCACGCTGCTGGCCCGGCTGGAGGTGATCCCCGAGCACGAGATCGGCTACCTGCTTAACCTGGCGGTGCTGGGCCAGGCGCTCGTGCTCGCCGTTGTGGTGCTGCTGCTCCCCCTCGGCGCGGGCCGGCGCGCCGCGCGCCGGGGGCCGGGCACCGGAGGGCTGCTGCCCCGGGTGTTCCTGTATTTTGCGGCGCTCGGGTTCGGGTTCTTCTTCATCGAACTGACGCTGATAAAGAAGCTTTCCTTCTTCCTGGAGAGCTCCACGCTGTCCTTTGGAGTGGTGCTGGCCGGGGTGCTCGTGTTCTCCGGCATCGGGAGCTGGCGAGCGGCGCGCTTCGGGGAGAAACGCCGCCGGGGGCTCCTGCAGGGCGTGGTGGTCATCGCGGTTTTCCTTGCGTTCCTGGCCCTTGGCATGGACCCGCTCATGACCGCGTGCATCGGGCTGCCGCTCGCGGTGCGCCTGCTGATCTCCGTAGCGATCATGGCCCCGCTCTCCATCGCCCTGGGACGGCCGTTCGCCCTCGGCACCTCGTCCCTGGCCGGGTACTCCGACTCCCTCATCCCGTGGGCGTGGGCCATCAACGGCGCGTTCTCCGTGCTGGCCACGCCGCTGGCGAACATCCTTTCAGTGACAGTGGGATGGGACGTGGTGGTGGTGGCCGCGCTCCTGCTGTACGCCTCCACGGTGCTGAGCTTCCCGGGAGAACGGCGCGGAATCAGCCCGGTGACACCTCGATGACGAACGGCGTCTTCAGCGCGCCGAAGAGCTGCGCCGCCGGGTAGAAGCGGTTCTTCCCGATCGGGCTGGCATCGTCCCCGTAGCGCAGGCTGTTGGATTCCCAGTCCACCGGGTACGGGTCGTACACGATGAAGTAGCCGTTGTCCAGCGTGTAGCCCTTCACCAGCACGTAGTGTCCCTCGTCATCGTCGTAGTAGCGTCCGACGAGGTTCGACACCGGGTCTCCCGTCACCCGGGGGATGTCCCCGCTCTGGATCAGCACCAGCGCGATGTGGCCCCGGTCCAGTACGCGCCGCAGGTCGTCCGGCCCCGCCATCTGGGGCGTCTGGAAGCTCACGGCGTGACGGCGGAGGTCCTCCGCAATGTTGTCAAAGCTCACCGCCCCGTCATCGTAGGGATACCCGATCTCGTCCCGGATCTTCTGGACGGGAATATCCTGCCCTCGCGACCACAGCACGGCCATGGACACGAGCGCCGGGCCGCAGTTGGCGTAGCCGGTCCCGTACTGGGTCCGGTACCAGTCCACGTCTTCCCGTCCCACTTCCCGGGAGGCCACCGGGCTCACGAACAGGTAGATCTGGTGCCGACCCTTCCCCTTCCCCACCGTGAGCAGCGAGTGGCCCGCGCCACGGGCCTTGAAGCGCCAGGTGAGCCCCATCCGGGAAAGCAGCTCGGGGTGGCCCTTGAAGCTCACCGGACCGGGGGAGAGGTCCACGATGTCACCGGGGTTCAGCGTAAGGTACCGGGTGCTGGACGGCGGGGTTCCCACCAGCGGGCGGGCCAGCACGTGAGCGCCACGCACGGTTCTCAGGCCCCCGGCGCCTCCTCCGGTGAGCGCCACCGGCGTCAGCGGGATGGGCGGAAATACGGCAAAGAGAAGGAGCCCCAGCACTGCGGCGGCCCCCATCAGTGGCAGCCATGCCAGCCGTCCGGGGAAGAGGTCGAGGAAGCGGGCGATGCGCTCAAGGAGACGGGACACCATCGAACCCCAACCTGACTAGTATATACGGGAAGGGGTCAGCGTCCAGTCCTATCCGCGCGTGTAGGTGACCAGCTCCTTGCCGTTCACCACCAGGGAGGAGCCGGTGTTCTTCACGGTGATCGCCACGGAGCCGTTCTGCGTCAGGTACACGGAGTCCGCCGTGTAGTACAGCTTGAACGTCACGTTGGACTGGTCACTGCGGAACTGGATGGAGTAGCTGTCCCCCTGCTTGGTCACCGTGTACTGGGGGAAGTTGTAGTCCGCCGCGGAATTGAACACTACAGACTCGCCGTCCTGCGCAATGGCCAGGGAGTGCAGGATGACCGGGCCGCTGATGGTGAACGAATCCTCGGCCACTTTCAAGGTTATTGCCGGGTCGAACGCGATGCTGGAACGATAGGTCCACGTCTTGTCTTCGAACTTGACCGTCATGGCATTCTTGCCGGCCGCGTCCTTCAGGGAGAGCCCGGTGTCCGTCATGGTAACCGGTCCGCGGCCGCGCGGGGACTTCAGCGTGAGCCCGGCATCATCGCGGGCCAGCGTCGTGGTGCTTCCGATCACCGTGGCCGGCTTCTCCACCACCCGGAACGGCGCGGTGGTGTCGATCTTCAGGAGCTTCACCACGTCAAGGAACACGTTGCCGCCGGCGTCGATGGCAAGACCGTTGCCCAGGTCCACGCCCATGGACTGCATCACGGTAGTGCCGCCCGCGATGATGGCCCACCGCAGCGACGTGCCGGCGTAGCTGGAGGTGGCGTGCACCAGGTCGATGCGCAGGTTGAACGGCTCGATCTCCGGCTTGAAGTCCAGCGGCCCGGTGACCGTGGCATCATTTTCCAGCGCGGCCCAGTCCACGTTCACCGGCGCCGGCCCTCCCGCGCACGAGCACAGCAGGCAGAGGGCTCCAAGGACAACGATATGCTTCAGCATGGAAGCACAGTACCCCATCACGGCTCGGATGTGAACCGGTAGCCTACGCCGTGCACGGTAGTGATGTGCCGGGGATGCGCCGGGTCGGCCTCCACCTTCTTGCGCAGCCCCGCCACGTGCTGGTCCAGCGTCCGGGTGGTGCCTTCGTAGCGCACGCCCCACACCTCGTCCATGATCGTGAACCGATCCAGGGCCTGACCCTCCCGTGCCACGAACAACTGCAGGAGCGCCAGCTCCCGGCGGCTCACGTCGAACGGCCGGCCCGCCCGGGCGCCGCGCATGGTCCGCGGGTCAACGGTCACCTCTCCGAACGACACGGGCTTCTGATCCGCGGGACCCTGGCGCGGTCGGCCGCGGCGCAGGACGGCCCGTATCCGCGCCACCAGCTCGTTGGCGCCGAACGGCTTCACCACGTAGTCATCCGCCCCGAGCTCCAGCCCGATGACGCGGTCGATCTCCTGGCCCTTGGCGGTGAGCATGATGATGGGCGTGACCGGGTCCTTTCGGCGGATCTCCCGGCACACGTCGTAGCCGCTCTTCTCCGGGATCATCACGTCCAGCAGCACGAGGTCCGGCGCCGCCCCGGCGTGGCGCGCCAGCGCTGCCGGCCCGGTCACGGCCTGCTCCACGGCAAATCCTTCCGCTTCCAGCAGGTCCACCAGCCCGGTGAGGATGGCCGGGTCATCTTCCACCACCAGCACGCGCTGCTTCATCTGTCTGCCTCCAGGGTGTCGTTGCCGGCAGGCGCCGGGCCGTCCGCGGTTGACGGCAGGCGGACGGTGAACCGTGATCCCCCGCCGGGCCGGGCCGCGCAGGTCACCTCTCCGCCGTGGTCCCGTGCAATCCGGCGGGCAATGGAGAGGCCGAGGCCCGTGCCCTGGACGCCGCTTGAGAGCGACGTGTCCACCCGGTAGAACTCCCGGAAGATCTTCTCCCGCTCCGCCTCGGGTATGCCGATGCCGTGGTCCTCCACCACGATCAGGACCTCGGTCCCCTGCCTCAGCGCCTTCACCCGGATCTCGTGCTCCTCGCGCGAATACTTCTCCGCGTTGGAGAGGAGATTCAGGAGCACCTGCTTCAACGCCTCGGGGTCCGCGCGGACGGGAAGCGGCGCATCGAGGCGCTCCAGGGTGAGACCGAAGCCCCTGCTTTCCAGCCGTACTCGCTGGCTTTCCACGAGCTGTTCCGTCACTTCGCCGGCGTCCACGTCCTTCATGGCATAGCGTCGGGAGCCCTTGTCCCGGGAGAAGTCCAGCACGTTGTTGATCAGTCGCGTAAGGCGCTCCGTCTCGGAAGCCATCAGGGACAGGTACTGCTCCCGCTTGGCCGCGGAGAGCGGACCCCGGCGCCGAAGCAGGTCCACGAACAAGCTGATGGAGGTGAGAGGCGTTTTCAGCTCGTGGCTGACGTTCGCCACGAACGTTGCCTTCTGCTGGGCAAGCCGCATCTCGGAGAGCACGGAGGAGAGCACCATGGCGCCGCCCCCGGCCACCGATACGAACAGGATCATGACGAGCACCCAGATCACCAGGGACGATGAGCGGGCCTGGGAGGAGATCGCATCCGGCCGCGTGAGGTAGGCGGCGGCCTCCCAGCGCGGCAGGGACTCCCCGATCTCGCGCGCCACGAACGGCCGCCGCCAGTCACGGCCGGCAGAGTCCGGAGGCGCGGCAAGCGGCGCGCCGTTCTCGTCCAGGAACGTGAGGATCCGCACGGGGGTCCAGGTACTGGTCAGCACGGAGGCGATCCGCGAACGGAACCCGGCGCCGTCGATCTCGCACCCGGCAATCCTCCCGTCTTTCTGGCGCGCCCAGAACAGGAACTCCAGGCGGTCCCCCGCGGCCTGGCTCGTGACGAACCTCGGGATGAGCCCGTATTCGCCCCGGGAAGCGATCTGGCTGAGAAGCTGGGAGGTGACCACGAACTGTGACGGCGCGGCGGAGGCAGGGGCAGGGGCCGAAGCTCCGGCCGCGGCGCGCGAATCCTTGCGGGCCGGAGCGCCGGCAGAAGTCTCCGTGGAAGGAGCAGGGGAGCCCTCGGCGCCGTCCGTTGGCCCGGGCGAGAGTGCCGGAAACTCTTTGTCCGCCGCGGGGGGCGCCTGCTGAGGAGAGTTCACGTCCGCGGAGGAGCTCACCGTGGGGGAAACCACTCGGGCGTTGAGCTGGTCCCCTTTCTCACGTGCTTCCTCGTAGACCCGGTTCTGCACGGCCGGGCTCTGGGCAAACGTGTCGATGGCCATCTGCCGTGCAGCGGCACCGGAAGAAGGCGCACCGCCGGACGGGACCGACCTGGCGGCCTGGGGTGCTCCACGGAAGGCCGGCGGGGCGGCTCGCGCCGGAGCAGCAGCGGGGGCCGCGGGGACCGGCAGCTCGGAAGCCCGGCCCTCGGATCTGTCCGCGCGGGACGTCTCGGGCGCCGCGAGGGAGGCCTCCGGCTTGTCTGCGCCCAGGATCTCTCCCTGGTAGCGTACGGCGATGTTCTGCAGGACGCTGGTGGCGGCGCGGTCAGTCAGGAAATCGCCGTTGTCCTGCAGGAAGCGCTTCTGTCGGGAGTCTGCCCGGGAATCGGACGGCGGCCAGAGCACCCCGTACCGGGGAGAGAGCAGGTACGGGACGGCCACCAGCGGGCGCGCCTGCTTCCAGGAGCCGAGCACCTTGCCGTAGTCGCTGCCGGCGGGCACGTCCAGGCCGGCGCGAAGCTCATCCACCACCCGGCCCACTTCCGCATCCGCCAGGCCGGCGGCGCGCGTGACGTCCGCGTCCAGGGCTGCCGCTACCTGACGCTCCAGCCACGCCTCCTCCCGGCTCGCGGACCGTATGGAAAGCATGGCCAGCAGGATGCTGGGCACGATGACAGCGACGATGAAACTGATGCCGAGAGACCGTGACCTCATGGAACGCCATCCCTGCTCGTTGCGCAGCTCCTCCTCTACTGTAACAGCCGGCCGCCCGCCTGTCGTCAGGGGGACGCGATGAAAGTGCAAAAAGGGTGTAAAAGATGGGCATGTCAATTCGGGCAACGGTCTGGAACGAGTTTCGACACGAGCGCAAGGACCCGGAGGTCACCGCCATCTACCCCCGGGGCATCCACGAGACCATCGCGGCGGCGCTCCGGGCGGAGGGCGGCTTGCAGGTACGCACCGCCACCCTGGATGAGCCGGAACACGGGCTGGGCGGAGACGTGCTGGCGAACACGGACGTGCTCCTCTGGTGGGGGCACATGGCGCACGAGGAAGTCAGTGACGCCGTGGCGGCCCGGGTCCAGGCCCGGGTCCTGGAGGGCATGGGCCTCGTAGTCCTGCACTCGGCGCACATGTCCAAGCCGTTCACCCGGCTCATGGGCACGAGCTGCCTCCTGCGCTGGAGGGAGGCGGGGGAGAAGGAGCGGCTGTGGGTGGTGGAGCCAGGTCACCCCATCGTGGACGGCATCGGCCCGTACTTCGAGATCCCGCACGAGGAGATGTACGGGGAGCGGTTCGACATCCCGGCCCCGGACGCCACGGTGCTCATAAGCTGGTTTGCCGGGGGCAACGTGTTCCGGTCCGGCTGCTGCTTCACGCGCGGCAAGGGCAGAATCTTCTATTTCCGTCCCGGTCACGAAACGTTCCCCACGTACCTGCAGCCGGAGGTCCAGCGCGTGATCAGGAACGCGGTGAAATGGGCAGCGCCGGGGAACGGCCCGGTCATGAAGCTGGGCGACCCCGAGCCGCCGCTGGAGAGGTTGTAGGCAATGTCGGACCTTCGCGTGGGGTGGGTGGGTATTGGCGTGATGGGCCGCTCCATGTGCGGCCACCTGCTGAAGGCGGGTTACCCCGTAGCGCTCACGACGCGGACGCGGGACAAGGCCTCCGGCCTGCTCGCAGACGGAGCAGCCTGGTGCGCCGCGCCGCGGGCAGTGGCAGAGCGCAGCGACGTGATCTTCACCATGGTCGGCTTCCCGTCTGAAGTAGAGGAAGTCTATCTCGGCCCGGAGGGAGTCCTTGCCGGCGCCCGGGCCGGGGCGCTCGTGTGTGACATGAGCACGTCCGACCCGTCACTCGCCGTTCGGATCCACGAGCGTGCGGCGGCCGGCGGCGTGGCGTCCCTGGATGCCCCGGTCTCCGGCGGAGATGTCGGCGCCCGGGAGGCAAAGCTTGCCATCATGGTGGGCGGGGAAAAGGCCGCCTTTGACAAGGCACTGCCGCTGTTTCAGAAAATGGGAGAGACAATCGCGCTGATGGGCGGACCGGGCTCGGGCCAGCACACCAAGATGGCAAACCAGATCGCCATCACGGGCACGATGATCGGTACGGTGGAGGCGCTGCTGTACGCCCATCGTGCCGGCCTGGGAATGGAGGCCGTGATCGACATCATCGGGAAGGGCGCGGCCGCCTCGTGGTCCCTCAACAACCTGGGCCGGCGCATCGCCGGCGGGAACTTCGCGCCCGGCTTTTACATCAAGCACTTCATCAAGGACATGGGGATCGCGCTCCAGGAGGCGCGGCGCATGAAGCTCTCCCTGCCGGGGCTCGCGCTGGTCAACCAGCTCTACCTCTCCGCGCAGGCGCGTGGACTGGAAGACCTGGGAACGCAGGGCCTGTTCAAGGTGCTGGAGTCGATGAGCGGGGGCTGAAAACGGTGTCCACGTAGCGCGCCGGCCCGGAGTCGGTGCGCACCCGGATCCCGTCCGACGGCTTGACCAGGAAGAAGTCAGCCTGGGGCGCGCGGTTCATGTACTGGGCGATGTAGCTATTGCGCCACTCCTCCAGGAACCGACCGGCACGCTCCTCCGTGGTGACAGCCACGATGCTCCCGCCGAACCCGGCGCCAAAGCCGGATGCGCCGGCCGCGCCCTGCTCCACGGCGGAGGCCTGCAGGAAGTCGATCTCCGGCACGATGTTCCACAGGCAGTCCCGGGAGGCCTGGTGGGAAGCAGACAACAGACGCCCGAACTCCATGAGGTCCTGGCGGACCAGGGCTTCCCGTGCCGCCGGAATATGGGTACGGTCCTCAGCCAGAAACTGCCGGACACGGTCTGAGAGCGCGGGGGCTTTGCCGTCGGCGGCACCCGCGCGGTCCAGCTCCTCCAGCCATGCGGGTCCGCCCGGCTTCGGTTCATGGTCCACCGCCTCCCGGAGCGTTGCCAATCCGGTGCCGGCCAGCGCGTTGAACACTTCCAGGGCGTCCCGCACGCGCCGGGAAGCGAGGTTGTACTTCTCCAGCGCCTCCTTCGTCTTTTCCGCGCGCACCCCGCAGAACGCCACCGCCATCCGCCAGCCGGCGGGCCAGGGAATCTCCTCGATGAGTCCGGGCGGGCTGAAGCTGAACAGGGAAAGACCGCCGGCCCGCGCCATGAGGATGGCCGCGTGGTCTTCCGAGCCGCCGAAGGTCCCTACCCCGCGGTCTCCCTCCAGACCCCGAAAGCCCTGCCCGTTCTCCGCGCACGCAAGGTAGACCGCAAGATCAATCGGCGTGCGGATATTCTCCGTGAAGCGCCGGTCCGCCGGCAGGTTGTTCGATGCTGCCAGGGCCGTGAACACCATCATCATGAGCGCGGAGGAACCGCTCATGCCGCTTCCCACCGGCAGCGTACTTCGGAAGCTGATGTCCACTCCCTTCAGGGCACCCGGGAAGTTGCGCACCAGCCTGAGCGCCATGGTGGCAGGATAGTTGGACCAGCTTCCCGCCTGCGGCTGAAGGCGCTCGTCCAGGGTGAGCTCCACCGGCTCGAACTCCTGCCCTTCCTCTGTCAGGGTGAGGACCTGATCACTCCGCGCAACGGCGGTGAAGGAAAACCCCCGGTCCAGGGCGCAGACGATGGATCGGCCGCCCGCGTAGTCGGTGTGACGGCCAAAGACCTCGATCCTGCC
>DASRZR010000076.1:0-2429 GCA_035686185.1 Spirochaetia bacterium
CCACGTAGGCCAGGACGATGGCCGTGAAGTTCACCCAGCGCGCCGCGGTCTGGCCGATGAGAACGGGCATCGTGTGCACGCCGATGGCCCGGTCCTCGTCGGACTTGTCGATGTGCTTGCCGATGTTGATGCTCGCCGTGCTGAGGCCGAACGGGACCCCGGCCAGCGCCACGGCCCAGCTCCACTGGTGCGCCAGCACCATGTACACGCCGCCGATCATGATCGGTCCCCAGATGAGGAAGATCGTGAGCTCCCCGATGGCGATGTGCTTCAGCGGGTAGGTGTACAGGAGCAGCATGAGCGAGCCGTAGACGAACAGCCCGATGACCACCGGGTCGAACCCCGAGTAGACCACGGCGTAGGCGGCGGACAGCACGCCAAGGATCCCGCTCACCACGAACCAGCGCATCTGCACCGGCTTGCTCCAGAAGCCCTGCGCGAGCGGGTGCACGCCGTAGAGCGTGCGGAAGTAGTTGTTCGTGTCGATGCCGCGGCTGTAGTCCGTGTAGTCGTTCAGCAGGTTGTTTGCCCCGTGCGCCAGGAACAGCCCGACGGTCATCACCAGCCAGGGGAGCCAGGAGAAGACCCCGGCGCGCAGCGCGAACAGCCCCGCGATCACGCAGGAGTACAGCGTCACGGTCGTCACGCCGCTGCGCGTGGCGATCAGCCACTTCGACACGACGTCCAGCGCGTCCCATTCCGACTTGCTGTCCATCTGGACCAGCGTCGTCGTCGCCCGTTTCCACATCGCGATATTGACTGCCATGGCCCTAATATAAGGAAGAATCCTTGACCCGTGCACATCGGGTGTCTATCTTCAGGTCACATGACAAAGACGGCAGTGCTCGGGTACCCCCGGATGGGCCCCCACCGGGAGCTGAAGAAGGCGTTGGAGCAGTTCTGGTCTTCCGAGATCGATGAGAAGGCACTCGGGGAGACAGCGGCGCGCATCCGCGCGGCTCACTGGAGCACCATGCGCGCGGCGGGAATCGACTTCATTCCCGCCGGGGACTTCTCCCTGTACGACCACGTGCTGGACACCGCGTGTATGGTGGGCGCGGTGCCGGATCGCTACGGCGTGGGGTCCGGGAGCGTGGGCCTGTCGGACTATTTTGCCATGGCGCGGGGCCGTCAGGACAAGGGCCGTGACGTGCCGGCGCTCGAGATGACGAAGTGGTTCGACACGAACTACCACTACATCGTGCCGGAGATCGCCGCCGGCCAGCGGTTCCACCTGGCCACGAGCCGACTGGTGGACCAGTTCCAGGAAGCAGCAGCACTCCTGCCGCCGGGGGCCGCCGCCGTGCGGCCCGTTCTGCTCGGCCCCGTGACGTTCCTGGCGCTGGCCAAGTCCGCCGCCGCAAACGGCTCTCCGCTGGAGCTGCTGGATGAAATCCTGCCGGTGTACGAGTCGGTGCTCCGCCAGCTCGTGCAGAAGGGAGCCGGGTGGGTCCAGGTGGATGAGCCGCTGCTGGTCACCGACCTGTCCGACGCGGCGCGCGCCGCGCTGCCGCGCGCATACGGCCGGCTGGCCGGCGCCGGGGCAAAGATCATGCTCACCACTTACTTCGGGGAGCTTCGGGAGAACCTGGACCTGGCGCTCTCTCTGCCCGTGGACGGCCTGCACGTGGACCTGGTTCGCGGCGCCCCGCAGGCGGAGGAGATCCTGCGGCGCAAGCCGCCGAGGCTGGTATTCTCCCTCGGCCTCGTGGATGGCCGCAATATCTGGCGCGCCGACCTGGAGGCCGCCATTGCCACGGCCCGGCCGTTCGTGGACAGCTTTGGCGGAGACCGCGTGGTGATCGCCCCGTCCTGCTCGCTCCTGCACACGCCGGAGGACCTTGCCGGGGAGACCACGCTGGACCCCGAGCTCCTCGGCTGGCTCGCGTTCGCCCGGCAGAAGCTGGACGAGGTGGCGCTCATCGCGCGGGCGCTGAACGAGGGCATGGCGGCGGTGGCCGCCCCGCTGCGGGAGAGCGCGCGGCTTCGCCAGGGCCGCGCTTCCTCCCCCCGCATCCACTCCCCCCGGGTCAAGGAGCGCGTGGCGGCGCTCACGCCGGCCATGAGCCGGCGGGCAAGCCCGTACGCGGCCCGGCGCAAGGCGCAGGCGGCCTCCATCCAGCTCCCGCTCTTTCCCACCACCACCATCGGGAGCTTCCCGCAGACCCAGAAGGTCCGCGCCATCCGGGCCGAGCGCCGCGCGGGCACGATCACCCCGGAGCAGTACGAGAAGTTCGTGGAGGAAGAGATCGAGCGCACGGTGCGTCGGCAGGAATCCATGGGCCTGGACGTGCTGGTGCACGGCGAGTTCGAACGCAACGACATGGTGGAATACTTCGGCGAGATGCTGTCCGGCTTCGCCTTCACGCGCAACGGCTGGGTCCAGAGCTACGGGTCACGCTGCGTGAAGCCCCCGATCATCTTCGGTG
>DASRZR010000077.1:0-10481 GCA_035686185.1 Spirochaetia bacterium
GAGCTTCGGGCGCCGAGGACGGCTTCCACGATGGCGCCCTGCGCGCGCAGCTCGCGGGCCAGGAAATACAGCGGTGCCGCCCCGTAGCCACCGCCTGCCAGAAGCGCGCGGCAGGGCCCTGCGCTCCAGCCGGCCCCGAACGGCCCTCGTACCCACAGCGGATCTCCGGCGGAGAGCGCCTGCAGGGCCTCGCTGAACGGCCCCACCCGCGAGATCGTGAACATCAGGGGATCCGGCCCGGCAATGCTGAACGGCTTCTCGTCGGCGCCAGGAAGCCACAGCATGCAGAACTGCCCGGGCCGTGCCCCAGGAAGCGGGCGGTCCAGGACCAGCGTGAGCGTTCGGGAGTTCTCCTGGATTCGGTCCGCCACCCGGACGGCCACGTGCACGGTCGGCGAGACGTCTTCAAAGGGCACGCCGCGCCTCCCGGCCGGGAACCGGCGGCAGGTTCGTGGTGATGGAAGGGCCGCGCCGTCGGGCCCGGCCCCTGATGTCGTCCAGGGATCCCACGCCGTGGACCTGCATCCACGCGCGCAGCTCTTCCAGTATCAGGGACAGCGCCCGTTCCCCGCGGGCGGCGATGGCAGTGCCCACGCCCACCGCGAAGGCGCCGGCGGAGAGCATCTCCACCGCGTCACTACCCGTGAGCACCCCACCGGTCCCCACGACGGGGATCGAGACCGCCCCGGAGATCTCGTACACGCAGCGAAGCGCGATCGGCTTCAGCGCGGCCCCGGAGATTCCGCCGGTGGCGTTGGCAAGCACCGGCGCCCCTGACTCCGCGTCGATCAGCATTCCCGGCATCGTGTTGATAGCCGTGATTCCGTCCGCGCCCGCTTCCTGCACCGCGCGCGCGATCCCCGCGATGTCCGCCACGTTCGGGGAGAGCTTCACGAGGCAGGGGATGCTCGTGGCAGCTTTCACCCGGCGGGTCACCGCGGCGGCGGCCTGCGCGGAGGAGGCGAACATCTCGCCGCGTGACTCCACGTTGGGGCAGGAGATGTTGATCTCGATGAGCGCGGGCCCGGCCTCGGACACGATGGCGGCCGCCTGTGCGAACTCTTCCACGGTGTCCGCGGAGATGCTGGCGATGAGCGCCGCGCCGTGCGCCGAAAGGCGTCGGGCCGCCTCCCGCAGCAGGTCCACCTCTTCTCTTGCTCCGGGGTTGGGAAGGCCCATGGCGTTCAGCAGGCCGTGGCCGAAATCGACGGCGGAGGGGTTTCTGTGTCCGCGGCGCGGCGCCGGCGTACACGTCTTTGCGGTTACCGCCCCGGCACCTTCCCGGGCCGCGCGTTCCAGGAGGGATGGTGAGGTGCCCCAGATGCCGGAGGCCAGCACCAGCGGGCTGGGCAGCCACACACCCGCCAGCCGGCACGAAAGGTCAGGTCGAGGCGAGGGCGGCATGGACATCTGTCCGCACGGAGTCGCTGATCGCTCCATGGCGGACCAGCGAATCCAGTATCTGGCCGAGCGTGAGCGCCGCGTGCAGCCTCAGTCCGCGGGCCGCCAGTTCCTGCGCGCCACCCTGCTCGCGGTCCACCAGGACCACCACGTCCTGGACGACCAGGCCGGTTTCCACCAGCGGCGCGAGGGCTTCCAGCTTGCTGCCGCCGGTGGTGATCAGGTCGTCCAGGACGACCACTGTCTCCCCGGCCCGGAAGGCGCCCTCGATGGACTTTCTTGTGCCGTAGTCCTTCACTTCCCGCCTCGGGTACAGGAGCGGCCGGCCGGTGCGAAGCGCCACGGCCTGGCCGATGGGAAGGCCGCCGTAGGGAATGGCGGCGATGCGGTCATATCGGAGAGAGGCGAGCATATCCTGGAACAGCCGAGCGACCTTTTCCATCAATGCGGGGTCGCTCACCAGCAGACGCAGGTCCACGTACACCGGCGACTTCTTTCCCGACTTCAGCGTGAACTCGCCGAAGCGCACGGCGCCAAGCGCATGGAGCCCGAGAGCCACCTCGTCGGCGAGCTCTGCGCGCGGATCCCGGCCGGCGGGCCTGCCGCGGGAACGGTCGTGACGGGTCGCGTTGATCCGGTCCCGCATCTCCCGCGCCGCTTTGCCGGGGTCGGGTGCGCCGGCCACGCCGCGTGACACGTTGACCAGCACCCCGCTTCCGTCGTGGTCCAGACCCGCGGCGAGGCTTGCCTCCAGGTCACCCCCCTGCGCGCCTACTCCCGGGAGCAGGATCCACATGTCCGGGCAGGCGGCGCGCACACGCTCGAGCTGCTCCGGGTACGTGGCGCCCACCACGAGGCCGAGGTTGCCTTCCCCGTTCCACGCGCGGGCCCTGCGAGCCAGGGTCTCGAACAGCGGGCTGCCGTCAACGGGAAGCTCCTGCAGGTCCCTGGCACCGGGGTTCGAGGTATGACACAGCACGAACAGGCCCTTGCCGGGCCGGAAGAACGCCCGGATGCTGTCTTCCCCCAGCAGCGGGTTCACCGTCATGGCGTCCGCGCCAAGCCTGTCGAAGGCCGCTGCCGCATAGGCCTCCGCGGTGGAGGCGATGTCTCCCCGCTTGGCATCGAGGATCACCGGCTTTCCCCGGGCCCTCGCGTGGCGGATCACTTCGGCAAGCGCCTGCCAGCCGGCTTCTCCCCGTGCCTCGAAGAATGCGCTGTTCGGCTTGAAGGCGCAGGCATACGGCGCCGCGGCATCCACAACGGCCGTCATCCGCTGCACGACATCGGACTCCGGTATGTCCAGGGAGGGATCGAGACCCACGCACAGGAGCGAGTCGACCCGTCGAGACTCGGCCGTCAGGGAATCGAAGAAGGATGGGCCCGCCATGCCAGACCGGAGAATACGGGCGCCGGCCCCGCATGGCAAGACGGCCGGCTGCCTACACCAGCTCCTCCAGTTCAGCGACGTACCCGTCCAGGACGTCGAACGCCTGCTCCACCGGCCGCGGTGTGGCCAGGTCCACTCCTGCCACCTTCAGCGCATCCAGCGGATACTCCGAGGAGCCGAGGGAAAGGAACCTACGGTAGGCCTCGGCCGCACCGTTCTTCCCCTGCAGGATGCGCGCGGCGATGGCATGCGCTCCGGCGATCCCGGTCTCGTACTGGAACGTGTAGTAGTCCTCGAACAGGTGCGGAAAGGAGGCCCAGAGCATGCCCTCCCGTTCTCGATCCACCGCCACTGCCTTCCCGTAGCCCTCCTCCATCAGGCCGGTCATCAGGTCCTGCAGGAGATCCGCCGTCAGGGCTTCCCCCCGTTCCGCACGCTGGTGCGTTTCCAGCTCGAAGCGAGCGAGCGTCGGCATGATGAACAGGTAGCGGAAGAAGTTCGCCATGGCCTCTTCGATGACGGCCCGGCGCATGGCCCTCCCGGACTTCCCGCGCAGGAGGTGTGCCCTCACGAGCGCCTGGTGAAGGTTGGATGCGACCTCCGCCACGAAGGTGGAGTAGGAGGAGTAGGCGTAGGGCTGCGTCTTCCACGTCAGGAGGGAATGCATCGAGTGTCCCAGCTCGTGGGCCAGCGTGCTCACGCTCGTCACGTCGCCGGTGAAGCTCATCATGATGTACGGCAGCGTGCCGAACGAGCCCCAGGAAAACGCGCCCTCCCGCTTTCCCTGGTTGGGCAGCACGTCCACCCAGCGCTCCCGAAGGCAGCCGGCGCGAACGCGCGCGACGTACTCCTTTCCCAGTGGGGCAAGACCTTCACAGATCATGTCCACGGCCTGCTCGTAGCCGATGGCGGCTGGCGCCTTTCCCAGCGGCGCCCACATGTCGAAGTGCGCGAGCTTTCGAAGCTTCAACGCGCGCCGGCGGACGTCGAAATAGCGATGCCACACGGGCAGCCGTCGGCGGAACACGCGCAGGGCGTTGTGGAAGACCTCTACCGACAGGGCGTCACCGAACAGCGCCGCTTCCAGCGTGGAGTCGAACCGGCGGGCACGGCTCTTGAGCACGTTCTGCTTGATGGAGGCGCCGAGCGTCGCCGCAAGCGTGCTGCGGTGCTCCGCGTGCGCCTTCATGTAGCTGTTCCACGCGCTCTGGCGCACGGTGCGGTCTGCGTTCTCCAGCAGGGCCCCGATGGTCCCCTGGGACACGGCCAAGGTGGAGCCGGCACGGCCGCGCGCGGGCGGAAACTTGAGGTCCGCATTCACGAGCATGCTGGAAATAGTGGACGGTCCCGAGAACGGATCCGCCAGCATTCCCATCAGCTCTTCCACCTCCGCGGAGCGCACGTGGGCCTGGCGGCGGAACAGGTTGTCCACGTAGTGCCGGTAGCCGCTCAGCCGATCGTCCGCCGCCATCCACGCCTCCAGCGTGGTCCTGCCGATGCGAAGGAGCTCGGGGTCCACGAAAGATACGGCGGCGCTCACCCGGCCGAAGGCAGCCTGCGCGCGGTCGTTCATCCCGGCAGCCCGGGCATTGGTGGTATCCACCGCGTAGGAGAAGCCGGCGTAGACCATGACCCGCATCATCCGGGCGGAAAGCTCTTCCACCCGGCGCAACCCTTCCGCGAGCTCGGACGGCCCGCGGGAAAGCGTCCCGGCACGCGCGCCAACGGCGGAAGCCTGCGCGAGAACGGCAGAGAGCTCGGCCTCCCACGCGCGGGGCGATGCAAACAAGGCGGTGGAGCCCCACGTGTACCGGGCCGGGATGTCGGATCGGTGAGGAACGCTTCGTTTCATTTGCGTTCCCTGGGTATAGCATGATAGTACAAAAAGGGAATACTGGTTTTACAAGACCTTGGGCCGGCCGGCGTGAGAGCGTGGCCGGACAGCGGCGCGGAGGTGCAGACGTGAAACTCGACCCGAAGCAGATGAAGGACTGGGAGATCGCCGAGGCGGCGGAGGCCGACATGAAGCCGGTGACCCGCCTGGCCGCCGAGATGGGCGTGGAGGACCGCGAGCTTCTCCCGTACGGCCACTACGTGGCCAAGCTGGACTACATGAGCATCCTGAACCGGCTGAAGGACCGGCCCGACGGCAAGTACGTGGAGGTCACCGCCATCACTCCCACACCGCTGGGAGAAGGCAAGTCCACCACGACCATGGGCCTCGTGGAGGGCCTCGGGAAGATCGGCAAGAAGGTGATCGGCGCCATCCGCCAGCCGTCCGGCGGGCCGACCTTCAACATCAAGGGCTCCGCGGCCGGCGGGGGACTTGCGCAGTGCATCCCGCTTACGGACTTCTCCCTCGGCCTCACCGGAGACATCGACGCCATCACGAACGCGCACAACCTCTCCATGGTGGCGCTCACCGCGCGCCTGCAGCACGAGTTCAACTACGGGGACGCGGGCCTTGCCCGGCGCGGTCTGAAGAGGCTGGACATCGATCCCCGCAACATCGCGCAGGGCTGGTGCATCGACTTCTGCGCGCAGGCGCTGCGGGAGATCATCATCGGGCTGGGGTCCGACATGGACGGCTTCATGATGAAGAGCGGGTTCCAGATCACCGTCAGCTCGGAGATCATGGCGATCCTTGCCGTGGCGTCCGACCTGAAGGACATGCGGGAGCGCATGGGCCGGATCGTGGTGGCGTACAGCAAGAGCGGCGCGCCGGTGACCACGCGCGACCTGGGCTGCGACGGCGCCATGACCGCGATCATGGCCAAGGCGATCAACCCGAACCTCCTCCAGACAATCGAAGGCCAGCCGGTGCTCGTGCACGCGGGGCCGTTTGCCAACATCGCCATCGGGCAGTCTTCCATCATTGCCGACCGCGTGGCGCTGAAGCTCGCGGACTACCACGTGACGGAGAGCGGGTTCGCGGCGGACATCGGCTTCGAGAAGTTCTGGAACCTGAAATGCCGCTTCAGCGGCCTCACGCCGCACTGCTCCGTGCTCGTGTGCACGGTACGCGCGCTGAAGATGCACGGCGGCGGCCCGCGCGTCGCTCCCGGCAAGGCGCTGGACAAGGCCTACACGGAGAAGAACGTGCCGCTCGTGGAGAAGGGCCTGGAGAACCTGCTGGCACACGTGGAGACAATCAAGCTGTCCGGCATCGAGCCGGTGGTGTGCATCAACCACTTCTACACGGACACCGACGAGGAGATCTCCGCGGTGAAAAAAGCGGTAGAAGCGGCCGGCGCCCGTGTGGCCGTGTCCAAGCACTGGGAAAAAGGCGGCGAGGGCGCCCGGGAGCTGGCGGAAACCGTGGTGGACGCCTGCAGCCAGAAGCCGAGGTTCAGGTTCCTCTACGAGCTTTCCACGCCTCTCTCGGAGCGGATACGGCTCATCGCCACGAAGGTGTACGGGGCCGACGGGGTGTCCTACACGCCGGCCGCGCAGGAGAAGCTGAAGGTCATCGAGGCGGACGCGGAGCTGTCCAGGCTTGGGACGTGCATGGTCAAGACGCACCTGTCCCTGTCCCACGATCCGGCGGTGAAGGGCCGGCCCCGGGGCTGGACGCTTCCCATCCGTGACATCCTGCAGTACCGGGGGGCGGGGTTCATCGTGCCCGTGGCCGGGGACATCAAGCTGATGCCGGGCACGGCCTCAGAGCCGGCGTTCCGCAATATCGACGTGGACGTGGCCACCGGGAAGGTGAAGGGGCTTTTCTAGACGGCTCGCCGAAGGTGACGGCTGTCTGCGGCCCGGGTGTTTCATCCGGTGGCGGGTATCCTCCGGTTGCCGCTTCCTGCCCGGATTGCGCAGATTGACAGTCGGAAGGGGCGGTCGGTATCGTAGAAGCTCGCCCAAGGCAGGTTGATCCAATGAACGTAATCCGTCGTTCCGTCCAGGTTCTCGCCGGTGCGCTGGCCGCCGCCGGCGTGATGTTCCTCGCCTCCTGCGCCACGCTTCCGCCGTGGAAAACGATGCCCACCGGGACCTCGGTGACCTACGGCCAGATCGAGGACTACCGCCGGGCGCTTGCCTTCATCGCGTGGTCAGATGACCCGGGAATCATCACGCTCACGGTGGACAACCGTCAGGACTTCTTCAATGCGCGCTACGGCATGATCGTGGACCAGCCGGCGCGCACCGCCATCCAGGAGGCGCTCTCCAAGTACCAGGAGTGGGCCCGGCTGGCGGTCGACAACCAGGTGGAGATCACGCGGGAAATCAGCTCCGTGACGCTTCCGCAGATCCTGCTGCGCAGCCATGGCTGGGAGGCGGAGGGGGAACGCCAGGTCTCATTCGTGTTCAACGCGCGCCTGGGTGGCTCCGACACTCCCCGGACCACGCTGCAGATCCGCACGCGGTCGTTTTTCTACGGGTCCGACCAGATCAACCTGAGCGACCAGCAGGCCGGGGATTTCGCGAAGTACATGCAGGACGAGTCGGTGGACGGCGGCTACCAGCAGGCGAAGAAGAAGCACGACGCGCTGGACATGTTCAAGTAGAGTTTCGTACCTTTACGCTATTCATCCGGAACCTCGAATACCCACAGTGAAACACCTCGCCGCTCCCTACGTGCGCCGGTACTGGTGGCCGTTCCTCTCCGCGCTTGCCTGCCTGTCCGTGGAGTCTGTCTGCGACCTGCTGCAGCCCACGATCATGGCCCGCATCGTGGACCAGGGAGTGGCGGCGCGCGACATCGGGCTCGTGCTCCACTTCTTTCTCATCATGCTCGGGGTCGCCGGCCTGGGCGCGGCGGGCGCGGCGGGGCGCAACATCATTGCCAGTCTCGTGTCCTACCGCTTCGGCGCACAGCTCCGGGACGACCTGTTCCGGAAGGTCACCTCGTTCTCCTTCCGCGAGATGGGAGGGTTCGACGCGGCCTCCCTCATCACCCGGCAGACGAACGACGTGACGCAGGTCCAGACCTTCATCAACGGCGTCATGAGGTTCTTCGCCAAGGCCCCGATCCTCGCCGTGGGCGGGCTGGTCATGGCCATCATCCTGGAGCCGGGCCTCTCCGTGGTGCTGGGTGTGGCGGTGCCGGCCGCCGCCGTGCTCATCGCCATCAACCTCGGCACGGGCTTCCGCAGGTTCCGCCGGGTCCAGGAGGGGCTGGACCGGGTGAACTCCGTGACGCGCGAATACCTCGGCGGGATCCGCGTGGTGAAGGCGTTCAGCCAGGAAGCGCAGGAGGTCGGCAAGTTCGCGGCGGCCAACGGCGAGCTCACCGGCGCCTCCACGTTCGCGCTTCGCGCCATGGCGCTGTTCGGCCCGGCCATTGCGCTCACGGTGAACGCCGGCATCGTGGCCGTGCTCTGGATCGGCGGATACCGGGTGGCCGCCAGCTCCCTGCAGGTCGGCAAGATCATCGCGTTCATCAACTACATGAGCCAGATCCTGTTCTCCCTGAACGTGATCTCGATGATCTTCACGCAGTTCGTGCGCGCCCGTGCCTCGTGGGTGCGCGTGGCCGAGGTGCTGGGAACACCCGGCAGCGAGGTCTTCACCCCGTCCGCCGGCCCGGTTCCCGCGCGGAGGCGTCCTGAGACCGGCACGTCCGTGGAGTTTCGCGGCGTCGGGTTCTCGTATCCCCGGTCTCGCGGCCGGCCCGCGCTGGAAGGCGTGGACCTGTCCTGCGCGCCCGGGGGCATCACCGCAGTCATCGGCCCCACCGGATCGGGCAAGAGCAGTCTCGTGGCGCTCCTTCCGCGCTTCTATGACCCCACCGCGGGCTCCGTGCTCGTGGGGGGAACGGAGGTGAGAGAGCTCGACCTCCGTGATCTGCGGCAGCGCATCGCGCTCGTGCCGCAGAAGACGGTCCTGTTCACCGGCAGCATCGAGGACAACATCCGCTGGGGCCGACCGGAGGCCACGCCCGCCGAGCTGCAGGAAGCCGCCGCCGCTGCCCAGGCGCATGAGTTCATCCTGAGATTCCCGGAGGGGTACAAGAGCCGTATCGGGCAGGGCGGGGTCAACGTCTCCGGCGGGCAGAAGCAGCGGCTTGCCATTGCACGCGCGCTCGTCCGCAAGCCGGAGATCCTCATCCTTGATGACTGCACGAGCTCCGTGGACTCCCTCACGGAGGCGGAGATCCTGCGGGCCATCCGCCGTGCGGCCGGCTGCACGTGCATCCTGATCACGCAGCGCGTCTCCGCGGCGGCGGCGGCGGACACGATCCTGGTGCTGGAGGACGGCAAGGCGGCCGGCACAGGCACACACGACACCCTGGTGAAGGACTGCCCGGTGTACCGCGACATCGTGATCGCCCAGCTGGGCCGGGAGGCCATCGGTGTCTGACAGAAACGCGCTGCAGCCCGTGCCGGGGATGACGGGCCGCGGGCCTGGCTTCGGCCCCGGCGCGGCGGCCCGAGGCGCGCCGGTGGAGCGTCCCGCCACCCTCGGACGGACGCTGGCCCGGATCTGGTCCTATTTCGGCGGTGAGCGCCGGTGGATCCTCGTCGTGGCCGGCTTCATCCTCGTGGACTCCGGCCTGGGCATGGCCGTTCCCTACCTGATTGGAAAAGGCATCGACGCGATCTCGGGCCTGACGGCCGGCCAGCAGATCCGATCCGCGCTGGGAACGCTGGGCACGCCGGCGTACGCGCTGAGCGTGGCGGCCTTCTCTCTCCTGGCGGCCTACGTGGGCGGCGCACTGATGCAGATGCTGGAGGGCTGGATCATGGCCGGTGTGTCCCAGCGCATGGTCCGCAACGTCCGGGAAGGCTTCTTCCTGAAGATGCAGAAGCTGCCGCTGTCCTTCTTCGACATCCGTCCGCATGGCGACGTGATGAGCCGGCTCACCAACGACGTGGACGCGGTGAGCGTGACCGTGTCCCAGTCCGCGGTCCAGCTCATGTCCGGCGTCGTGGTCGTGGTCGGCACCCTGGCCATCATGATCGCCCTGAGCCCCGTCCTCGCCGCGGCCAGCCTTGTGCCGGTCCCCCTGGTGTTCGCGCTCACGTCCACCATCTCCCGGCGCACGCGCACGCTCTACCGGGAGCAGCAGAACGCGCTCGGCGCCCTGAACGGGCACATCGAGGAAACGGTGACGGGCATCCAGGCGGTGAAGGCGTTCGGCCGGGAGCTGGAAAGCCGCGCCCAGTTCGGCCTCATCAACGATCGGCTGCGCCGGGACGGCGCCCGGGCCCAGATCTGGACCGGCTTCCTCATGCCGATGATGAACGTGATCGGGAACCTCGGGTTCGCGGCGGTGGCGCTGGCTGGCGGGCTTCTCGCCGCGCGCGGAATGATCAGCGTGGGGCTCATCGCCACGTTCATCGCCTATTCCCGGCAGTTCGTGCGGCCCTTGAACGACATCGCCAACACGTGGAACTCCCTCATGTCCGCCGTGGCCGGCGCGGAGCGCGTATTCGAGGTCATGGATGACCGCGAGGAACCCGCCGACGTTCCCGGCGCGCGGGAGCTCACGCACCCCCGGGGCTCCGTGGAGTTCCGCGGCGTGAGCTTCGGGTACCGGCCGGACGTCCCGGTGCTCAAGACCATCGACCTCACCGCGCCGGCGGGAAGCGTGACTGCCATCGTGGGCCGCACCGGGGCGGGCAAGACGACGATCGTGAACCTGCTCACACGGTTCTACGAGGTTTCCGCCGGGCACATCCTCATCGACGGCATCGATATCCGCGAGTACACGCGGGCGAGTCTCCGGCGGGTCTTTGCCGTGGTG
>DASRZR010000078.1:0-4607 GCA_035686185.1 Spirochaetia bacterium
GCCGGTCCAGGACCGCATCCAGGGCATTGGAAAGGAGGCTGGAAAGGACAAACCGCAGGCGCGTCTCGTCCCCCGCGCACAGAGGAACCTCCTCCAGCCCCAGCTCCAGGCGCGCGCCTTCGGCGTCCAGAAGCTTTCCGAAGCCGGTCACGACGCTCTGTGCCAGCAGGTCCAGCCGCACCATGGACTCGGTGCCGACGGGCTCCGTCATCATCAGGAGCCGGTCCGTGATGTCCACGGCGCGGTTGACCGCATCGTCGGCGGCGCTGATGAACTTGCGCAGCCGTTCCGTGATCTGGGGCTCGCTCTTCAGCATCCCCAGGTAGCCTTTCACGACCGTGTTGATGTTGTTGAACCGGTGGGCCACGCCACCGGCCAGCGTGGCCACGCTCTCCAGCCGCTGCATGCGCGCCAGCCTTTCCTGGAGCGCCTTCTGGACGGTGACGTCACGCGCCACGGATGCCATGCCCACCACCTTTCCCGCGGCGTCCCGGATGGCGGAGAGGGTCAGGGAAACCACGATCCGCGTCCCGTCCTTGCGGCATCGCACGGTCTCGAAATGTTCGATGTTCTCTCCGCGCGCCAGTCTCTCCCGCATCACCCGTGCTTCTTCCTCCCGCTCATCGGGGATCAGTATCCGGGTGCTGGTGCCGATCATCTCCTCCGCCGTGAAGCCGTAGATTCTTTCCGCGCCCCGGTTCCACACGGTGATGAGCCGGTCCATGCCGATCCCGACGATGGCGTCATCCGATGAATCCACCAGCGTGGCAAGCTGCTGGTTTCGGAGCTCCAGGCGCCGCCGCTGCGTGATGTCCCGTGACATCCCGAAGGTACCCGCCACCTTCCCACGCGGGTCATGGAACGGCATCTTGGTGGTGAGGGCCCAGGCTTCCCGCCCGTCTGCGAAGCCCTGTCTCTCTTCCACGTCCACCAGCGGCACACCGGTGTGCATGACCCGAAGCTCATCCCGGCGGAACTCTTCCGCGGATTCCCGCGAGTAGTAGTCGAAGTCGGAGGTGCCCCGCAGGGCAAGCGGGTCATTCACTCCCAGCGCCACCGCATGAGAGCGGCTGTTGCGGAGGTAGCGCCCCTCACGGTCTTTGAAGTAGATCTGGCTCGGCAGGTGGTCCATCAGCAGCCCGAACAGGCGTCGTTCTTCGGCCAGCTCCTCTGCCAGCCGCTTCTGCTCCGTGACGTCCCGCCCGATTCCCGCGATGCCTATGATCTGTCCGGAAGCGTCCCGCAGCGGGAACTTCACGGCGTCGAAATACCGGATCTCTCCCTGGACGTTGGACGGCACCCCGGCCACCTGGACGGTATTGCCGGCCAGGGCCGCCCGGTCGTCCCTTTCCCACCCCGGGATGCCCTTGGCAGGGTTCCCCTTTACCAGTTCTTCTTCCCAGCCGTTCTCGACGTCGGTCTTGCCGTAGGTTTCTTCCGGTTCCTTGCCGACCGAACGGGAATGCACCGCGTTGCAGGCCACCATCTTCAGCTCACAGTCCTTGAAGAAGACAGCATCCGGAACGGAGTCCACGATGCTGCGCAGCATCAGGTCGCTGCGCCGTTCCCGTTCCTCGGCCTCCCGTCGGGCGGTGACGTCCAGGAAGCTGATGAGCATGCGGTCGTACGCGGCGCCCGCCGGCGGGACGTAGGTCCGCGCGATGAGGTGGAGCGTCCGACCACTTGCCGTGATCACGGTGGATTCGGTTTCCACCTCCGTGCGGCCCTCGTCAATGGCGAGAATGGTCTCCCGCATGGCCGCCTTGGAGACGTCGGTGAGCTCCGCCCGGGAGAGCCCCTGCAGCATCTCCTTGCGGGGGACCTCGAGCAGGCGCAGCGTGGCTTCGTTCACGTCGATCACGTCGATGAGGCCTACCGCTTCCTGGACGAACTCCGGGTGCTCTTCCAGGTAGGCCCGCAGGCTGGCGCCCTCCTGTCGGACTTGACGGAGGCGTGCCCTCAACCGGGAGATGTCTTCCTCCCAGAGGGAAACCGCGGCGTGCTCGAAGATCGCACGGTACCTGTTTTCGCCGGCTCCTTCAGCGGGGATGCTCATACCTCCATTTTATCATGTTCTGCAACCGCCGTTGCCCGTCCCCCGGGGCCGTGGTACTATCCACCAGGGGGAGGGGGGATGCTCGCCGACGTGCCCGGCGGATCTGTTTCCGACATCATCGGGTCCCTGCGCCGTGACCCGGAGTTCATGCAGCGCGTGACGCACTGGGAGGTCGTGCCGGCGCGGGACGGTTCCTACGCGGACATCCCCGCGGAGGTGGACCCCCGGATCAGCTCCGCCCTGCGGGCTCGCGGAATCAGCCGCATCTACAGCCACCAGCTCGCCTCCTGGAACAC
Organism: Spirochaetia bacterium; assembly: GCA_035686185.1. Classification (GTDB taxonomy): domain Bacteria; phylum Spirochaetota; class Spirochaetia; order SZUA-6; family Fen-1364; genus Fen-1364. The sequence goes on from DASRZR010000078.1 coordinate 2,353, forward strand.
CGTCCGGGCCGGCGGCAGCGTGGTGCTGGTGAGCCCCACGGCTTCGGGAAAGACGCTGGCCTACAACCTTCCCGTGCTCCAGGCCCTGCTGGAGGACCCGGATGCCCGGGCGCTGTACCTGTTCCCCACCAAGGCGCTCTCCCAGGACCAGCAGTCCGAGCTGAACGAGGTGGTGCTGGGCGGGGAGATCCCGGTTCGCGTGTTCACCTATGACGGGGACACGCCGGGCTCCATCCGCATCTCGGCCCGGGACGAGGGACGGATCATCATCACCAACCCCGACATGCTTCACACGGGGATCCTTCCCAACCATCCCAAGTGGATCAAGGCGCTCACGCACCTGAAGTACGTGGTCATCGACGAGCTGCATTCCTACCGCGGCGTGTTCGGCTCGCACATGACGAGCGTCATCCGCCGCTTGAAGCGCATCGCGAAGTTCTACGGCGCCGAGCCGCAGTTCATCTGCTGCTCGGCAACGATCGGCAACCCGCACGAGCTGGCGGCCCGCATATTGGAAACGCCGGTCACGCTCGTGGATGAGAACGGCGCCCCGTCCGGGGAACGCCATTTCGTGCTGTACAACCCGCCGCTGGTGGACCGCGTGCAGGGGATCCGCCGCAGCGTGGTGCTGGAGAGCCAACGGGTGGCCTCCCGCCTGCTGCGGGCCGGGGTGAAGACAATCGTGTTCGCCCGGTCCCGGGTCCGCACCGAGCTCATCGCCACCTACATCCGTGACTCCCTGAAGAGCTTCTACACGGACAATCACGGCATCACGGTCCAGTCCTACCGGGGCGGGTACCTGCCCAACGAACGCCGCGCCATTGAGAAGGGCCTGCGGGACGGCACCATCCAGGGAGTGGTGTCCACCAATGCGCTGGAGCTGGGCATCGACATCGGCGGCCTGGATGCCTCCGTGCTGTGCGGCTTCCCGGGCACCATCGCCTCCTCCTGGCAGCAGGCGGGCCGGGCCGGCCGACGGAACACCGTGTCCCTTTCCATCCTGATTGCCTCCTCGTCCCCCACGGACCAGTTCGTGATCCAGCACCCCGAGTACTTCTTCTCCCGGTCTCCGGAGAATGGCTACATCGACCCGGGCAACATCTTCATCCAGACCGACCAGATGAAGTGCGCCGTCTTCGAGCTGCCGTTCGAGCAGGGGGAGCGGTTCGGAGACGGCACCGACGATGTCCTGGGCTTCCTGGCGGAAAAAGGCGTGGTGAGAAACACCGGCGGCAAGTGGTACTGGTCCGACCAGTCCTACCCGGCGGAGAACGTGTCCCTGCGCACTTCCACGCCGGAGAACGTGGTCATCGTGGACACCACGAAGGGCCGGGACGAGATCATCGGCGAGATGGACCTGCCATCCGCCAAGCTCCTGGTGTTCGACCATGCCATCTACATCCACCTCGGGGACCAGTTCGTGGTGAAGCGCCTGGACCTGGAGAACCGCCGCTGCTTCGTGGAAGAGACCGACACGGACTACTGGACGGACTCCATCGTGAAGACGGACATCAAGGTGCTGGCCGTGGACGAGGACCGGCCGTCCGCCGGCGCGCGCGCGGCGCTGGGAGACATCCTGGTACGCACGCAGGCCACGAAGTTCAAGAAGCTGAAGTACCACACGAACGAGAACGTGGGCTACGGGGACATCACGCTGCCGCCGGACGAGATGCACACGCGCTCCGCCATGCTGCGCTTTGACGGGGACACGGGGCCCGCGCGCGCCTTCGGGGCGCTGTCTGACACGGAGAAGGGCGTGGTCATCCAGAGACTGGGCGTGCTGCTGCGCACCGTGGCGCCCGTTTTCCTCCTGTGTGACCCGCGGGACCTTGGCGTGTCGGAGCGCGTGCGGGACCCGCACTTCCAGGCCCCGACCTTGTACGTGTTCGACCAGTACCCCGGCGGCATCGGTCTTGCGGAGGGGTTCCTGCTCAACCTGCCCCAGGTGGTGAGCGGGGCCCGGCAGGTGGTTTCTGCCTGCCCCTGCGAGAGCGGCTGCCCGTCCTGCATCGGCGCCCCGGACGAGCAGAGTGGATCCGTTCCCGCCAAGGCCGCGGTGCGCGCTTTCCTGGACGCGTGGGCTGCCGCCCTGCAGCCGGCGGGCGCGCGGGGGACCTGATGGCGGACGAGTCGGGCCGCACGCGTCGCCGGGTGGACTACCTCCGCTCTGCGGACGGGGCCGGCCGCGCGCCCGGGACTGCCGCCGGGCGCCCGCCCGTGGAAGCCGACCCAAGGTTCCCGGACTGGAAGCGGGA
>DASRZR010000079.1:0-7325 GCA_035686185.1 Spirochaetia bacterium
AAGGAGACGTACATCGTGGCGTCTTCCGGGAGCACGCCGAGCCACTCGGCCGGAGCGCGCTGCGGGACCGAGGCGCAGGACGCCAGGGCCAGCACGGCTGCCCCGGCCAGCGCGAGCGCGCCGGCCCGGAGAGTCCCGCGACTCACCGGCCGTTCCGCGTTCACCGTGCGGCCTTTTTCAGAGACACAGCGGCTTTCTCTTCCCCGCACTCGATGTCCACGGCGTCCGCCGTCTTCTCCCACTTCCACGAGGTGGCCAGCGTCTCAGACAGCAGGTGCTCGCGGAAACGCTCCGCGGCCGCGCGCACCGGCTCCGGCCCGGACAGCGTGAGATCGATGCGGTCCGTGACCTCCAGGCCACGATCCTTGCGCAGGTTCTGGATCCCGCGCACGAGGTCCCTCACGAGCCCTTCCTGGATCAGCTCCGGAGTCAGCTCGGGATCCAGGGCCACGGTGAGGGAGCCGTCGTTGATCACCTTCAGGTGCTCCTTCTCGATGCGCTGGATCTCCACGCCTTCGGAGGTGAGCGTGAAGGTAGCGGCCCCGAGAGGCAGCTCCACGCTCCTGCCCTCCAGCAGCGCGTGGATCTCCGCGGTGGAGAGCGCCTCGATGCGGCTGGCCGCGGCCTTCATGTCCTTCCCGAGCTGCTTCCCCAGCGTGCGGAAGTTCGCCTTGGCCTTGTACTCCACCAGCTCGTCCTCGTTCTCCCGGAAGACGACGCTCTTCACGTTCAGCTCGTCCTTGATGAGCTCTTCCATCCCGGAGAGGATCTTCCTCTCCTCCGGGTCCCGGGTCACCAGGTGCAGCGCCGAGAGCGGCTGGCGGATCTTCAGGCTGTAGTCGGTACGGAGGCTGCGCCCCATGCTCACGGTGCGCATGGTGACCTTCATCCGGCGCTCCAGCTCGGGGTCCCGGCGCGACGCATCGTAGACCGGGAAGTCGCACAGGTGAACGGAATCCGGCATCCCGGGCATCCTGAGATTGGAGTAGATCTCCTCCGTGATGAACGGGATGAAGGGAGCGCCCACCAGGACGAGCTTCAGGAGCGCGGCGTGCAGCGCCTGGTAGGCTTCCTGCTTGTCCGCGTCATTGCCGGACCGCCAGAAGCGGCGCCGGGAGCGACGGATGTACCAGTTGTTGAGCAGGTCGATGAAGCTGACGAACGCATCCGCCGCGCGCTGCAGGTCGTAGGCCTCCAGCTGCTCCGTGACCTCCTGCACCATGCGCTCCGACTCGGAGAGGATCCACCGGTCCAGCGCATTGGAGGGCTTGCCGACGGGCGCGCCGTCCACCGTCACCCCATCGATGTTCGCGTAGCTCACGAAGAAGCTGTACGCGTTCCACAGCGGGATGATGACGTTCTTCACCACTTCCTTCACGCCGGACTCGGAGAAGCGCAGGTCCTCCCCCCTCAGCACGGCGGAGTCCAGGAGGAACAGCCGCATCGCATCCGCGCCGTAGGAGGAGATCACCTCCATGGGGTCGGCGTAGTTGCGCGCCGACTTGGACATCTTCTTTCCCTCGGAGTCCAGGATGAGGCCGCTCACGATCACGTTCTTGAAGGTGGGCTTGTCGAAGAGAGCCGCTCCCAGCACCACCAGCGTATAGAACCAGCCGCGGGTCTGGTCCACGGATTCCGAGATGAAGTGCGCGGGGAAGTTCGCGTCGAAGTGCGCGCGGTTCTCGAACGGGTAGTGGTTCTGCCCGTACGGCATGGCCCCGGACTCGAACCAGCAGTCCAGGACGTCCGGCACCCGGCGCATCGTCCCCCCGCAGGAGCACGCCCACGTGAGGGGGTCCACGAAGTGCTTGTGCAGGTCCTTCACGGTGGCGCCCGTCTTCTTTTCCAGCTCCGCCCGGCTGCCGATGCACTCCTCTTTCTTGCAGGAGTCGCAGCGCCATACCGGGATGGGGTTGCCCCAGTAGCGGCTGCGGGAGATGGCCCAGTCACGGGCGTTCTCCAGCCACTTGCCAAACCGCCCGGTCTTGATGTGGCCCGGCACCCAGTGAATCTGCTCGTTGGCCGCGAGCATCTGGGGCTTGACCTTCTCCACGCTCACGAACCACTCGGACACCGCGCGGTAGATCAGCGGGCTCTTGCAGCGCCAGCAGTGCGGATAGGCGTGCGTGTACGAATCGTGGCGGACGAGCGAGCGCTGTTCCTTCAGCGCCTTGATGATGGACTTGTCCGCGTCCTTCACGAAAAGCCCGGCCCACGGCGGCACGTCCGAGGTGAACTTCGCCTCCGCGTCCACCGGACAGATCACCGGCACCCCGGTGCCCTTGAACAGGTTGTAGTCGTCTTCCCCGAAGCCGGGAGCGGTGTGCACGATGCCGGTGCCCTCGTCCGTGGCCACGAAATCGCCCAGCCGCGTTCGGAAGGCTCCCTTGCTCTTCGCCTCCGCAAAGAACGGGAACAACGGCTTGTAGCTCATGTCCTTGAGCTGGTCACCGCTGTACTCGGCCACGATCGTGTACGCCGAGGGGTCCTTGTAGTACACGGGCAGCCGGTCCTTGGCCAGGATGTACTGCTCCTCCCCATCCCTGACCTTCACGTAGCGGATATCGGCACCCAGCGCGAGGCCCAGGTTGGACGGCAGCGTCCACGGCGTGGTGGTCCAGGCGAGGAAGTAGGTCTTCGGCTCGGACTCCAGCTCGAACTTCACCGTGATGGCGGGGTCCGCCACGTCCACGTACCCGCCGAGGGAAAGCTCGTGGTTGGAAAGCGGCGTGGAGCACCGGGGGCAGTACGGCAGGATGTAGAACCCCTCGTACATCAGGCCCTTCTTCCACAGCTCGCTCAGGACCCACCAGATGGTCTCCATGTAGTCCGGGTCCATGGTCTTGTAGTCGTGGTCGAAGTCCACCCACCGTCCCAGCCGGGTGATGACCTTCCGCCACTCCCGGGTGTAGCGAAGCACGATGGAGCGGCAGGCCTCGTTGAACTTCGCCACGCCGTAGTCCTCTATCTGCTTCTTGCCGGAGATCCCCAGCTCCTTCTCCATCTCGTACTCGACGGGAAGGCCGTGGCAGTCCCAGCCGAAGCGCCGGTCCACCTTGAAGCCCTTCATGGTCTTGTACCGGGGGATGGCGTCCTTCACCGTGCTGGGAATGAAGTGACCGTAGTGAGGGAGGCCGGTGGCGAACGGAGGGCCGTCGTAGAAGACGAACTCCTGCCGGCCTTCCCGCTGGGAAATCGACTTCCTGAACACGTCGCTCTTCTCCCAGAAAGAAAGCACGCGCTCTTCCATTGAAGGGAAGCTCGTCTTCGAGTCCACCGGACGGTACACGGGATCCTCCTCCGTGAATAATCAGGCAAAAGCCACCCGCTGGTCAACACGGGCCGCCTTGAAGCGCGCGCGTCGCTCTGCTTAACTACAGCCACCACTATGAAGAAATACCAGCAGCCGTGGCGACGGCTCATTGCCGACGCGCTGAACGAAGCCGCCGAGGGGTCCGGCGCCCCCGCCGTCACGCCGGACTCCCTCGTCGTGGAGACGCCGCCGAAGCCGGACATGGGGGACATCGCGTTTCCCATGTTCCCGTTCGCGAAGGTGCTCCGAAAGGCGCCGCCGCTCATCGCCGCCGACGTGGCCCGCCGGGCGGGCGCCGCCGGGGCCGGGCTCGGAACGGCCTCCGCGGCCGGGCCGTACGTCAACGTGCGCCTGGAGCCGGCCCCGGTCATCGCCGACGTGCTGCAGGAGATCGAGCGGCAGGGTGATTCCTTCGGCCGCAGCGCCGACCTTGGCGGAAGCCGCGTGATGCTGGAGTTCTCCTGCCCGAACACGAACAAGCCGCTGCACCTGGGGCACCTCCGAAACGACGCCATCGGGGAGAGCCTGTCCCGGACGCTGGCCGCGGCGGGCGCCACCGTGCGCAAGGTGAACCTGATCAACGACCGCGGCGTGCACATCTGCAAGTCAATGCTCGCCTACCAGCTCTTCGGGGGAACCACCACTCCGGAGACGGAGGGCGTGAAGGGGGACCACTTCGTGGGCGACTTCTACGTGAAGTACGCCCAGCACGTGAAGGAGCACCCGGAAGCGGAAGAGCAGGTCCGCGAGCTCCTGCGCAAGTGGGAGGAAGGAGAGCCCCGGACCGTCGCGCTGTGGAAGAAAATGAACGGCTGGGTGGTCTCGGGTATCGAGCAGAGCTACCGGCGGACCGGCATCACGTTCGACCAGGTCTATTTCGAGAGCGACGTCTACAAGCTTGGCCGCGCCGAGATACTCGCCGGGGTGGAAAAGGGAACGTTCCAGAAGGACCCGGACGGCTCGGTGTGGGTGGACCTGACGGACAAGGGAATGGACCGCGAGGTCATGCTGCGCTCCGACGGAACCTCGCTGTACATCACGCAGGACATCGGCGTGGCCATCCAGCGCTCCCGTGACTGGCCGTTCGACCGTCTCATCTACGTGGTCGGCTCCGAGCAGCGCCATCATTTCCAGGTGCTGTTCAAGGTGCTGGAGGCACTCGGCTTCCCGTGGTCGGGAGCGCTCCATCACCTGGCCTACGGGATGGTAAACCTCCCGGAAGGCAAGATGAAGTCACGGGAAGGGACCGTGGTGGACGCGGACGACCTGCTGGACGAGCTGGAGAGGCTGGCGTTGGAAGAGATCAAGGCCAAGGAGCGCGAGGAGGACGTGGGGGACGCGTCGCGCGCGGCGAGCCAGATCGCGCTGGGCGCGCTCAACTACTGGCTGCTGCAGGTGAGCGCGGGAAAGGACATGACGTTCGATCCGAAGGAGTCCCTGTCCTTCACCGGCAACACCGGCCCCTACCTGCAGTACACCGGCGCGCGCATCTCCAGCATGCTGCGCAAGTTCGAGGAGCGCCGCGCGCAGTTCGAGCCGGGCCGGTTCGACAGCGCCGTGCTTTCCCTCCCGGTGGAGTGGGAGATCGCCAAGGCGCTGGCTTCCTTCCCCGAGGTGGTCACGGCTGCCGCGCGCGAGCTCAACCCCTCGGTGCTGACCACGTACCTGTTCGAGCTGTGCCGAAGCTACAGCAGCTACTACCAGGACAACCCGGTGCTCAAGAACGAGAACAAGGACCTCGTGGTGTCCCGCATCGCGCTGGTGCGCGGGATGCGCCAGGCGCTGAAGAATGGCATGCAGCTCCTCGGCATCCCCTTCCTGGAAGCGATGTAGGCGATAACAAGGTTTTCTCTTTCGTTAACGCCGCGTTCATGGATAACGTCCCGGGACGGGAGTAGCATGGATACCGTGAGAGGAGACATCACATGAGACGGTTCATTCCGCTGCTCTTCCTGCTGCTTCCGGCCGCGCTCTTTGCGCAGAGCCAGGGCATGCCGCCGGCGCCCCGGAGCCCCAAGACCCAGGAGACGGCCCTGCTGAAGGGGTTCGGGCTCACGGATGCCCAGGTGGCGCAGGTCTTCGACATCCAGGACAAGACCCGGGCGACCTTCCGACAGGACGCGGTGCAGATCCGGCTCCTGCGGGCCCAGATGGACAAGGCCCTGCTGCCGGACTCCCCGAACATGACGGACGTGAACAACTACATCACGCAGATCGCTCAGACCCGCGCGGACATGGAGAAGGCGTTCGTCGGGGCGCGCGTGCAGCTTCGGCAGATCATCGGAGCGGACAACTTCCCCGTCTACACGCGGTTCATCCGCGAGGGGCTTCGGGGACAGGTGATGATGCGCATGCGCGGCGCGGTTCCCGGCAACGGGCCGGGGGCCATGGGGGGACCGGGAGGAATGCGGGGACCGCAGGCTTTTGCCCCCGGGGCGGCCGATGATGAGTTCGCCATGATGGGCGACTCCCCGATGATGGGCGCTACCGGCCTGGACGGCTGGGAGTAGTCCCCCGCCACGCATTCGTCAACGTGAACCCGCCTTCGGCCGACTGATAGCCGAGCCGCAGGTAGCCCTCCTGCGCTTCCGCGGGAACGAAAAAGCGGAACGCGCCCCGGGCAGGATCCCACTCAACGGGCTGGACCTCGTCCAGCCCGTTGTACAGGAACCCCGCCTGCGCGTGCTCGGACAAGAAACGGCCGCTCACACGCAAACCATCCGCGCCCTGCGTGATGGAAAGATCCGCCACCATCCTCTGGGTGAACATCATGACCAGGACCAGTGAGCGGCCATCGGGCGCCGCACCCCACCCCGCGTGCGTCCAGCCGGGCCACAGCGCCACGGAGCGGTGCTCGGGACTGGCCATCCAGGCCTTCTCGATGAGCCCCGCCCGCGGACCCGCCCCCAGGATCTCGCCGACTCGGACATCGGTTCCGCCCATGGCCCTGTAGCGGTCCAGGGCGGTGCTGCCGTCATCGCCATGATGCGTGAGGATACCGGAGCCTGCCAGCCGCGCCGCCCAGCGTGCCGCGGTGTCCGACAACAGAGTGTCGGCGGACACGCCGGGCAGCCGGGCAGCGTGGCGCGCCGCGTTCACCCACGAGAGCGGATCGTCCTGACCGAACAGGCAACCGGCGCCGATGACGCACAGGACGGCGACGGCGAACAGTCGAAGGCTTTTCACCGGTCCGGTGATTCTATATAGTAGGAATGGGCCTTTTCAAGATTCCCGGAGAAACCTCATGGCAGACCTCAGTTCCATACGCAACATAGGGATCATCGCGCACATCGACGCGGGCAAGACCACGACCACGGAGCGCATCCTGTTCTACACGGGAAAGACGCACCGCATCGGCGAGGTGGACAACGGCGAGGCCACCATGGATTGGATGGACCAGGAGCAGGAGCGCGGCATCACCATCACCGCCGCGGCCACCACCTGCTACTGGCAGGACACGCAGATCAACATCATCGACACCCCGGGCCACGTGGACTTCACCGCCGAGGTGGAGCGCTCGCTGCGCGTGCTGGACGGGGCGGTGGCGATCTTCGACGCGGTGGGGGGAGTGGAGCCCCAGTCGGAGACGGTGTGGCACCAGGCGGACCGCTACGGGGTGCCGCGGCTCACGTACGTGAACAAGATGGACCGCATCGGGGCGAGCTTCTTCGGCGTGCTGGAGGAGATGAAGAGCAAGCTCGGTGCCGCGCCGGTGCCGCTGCAGATCCCCATGGGCGCGGAGGCGGACTTCGAGGGCGTGGTGGACCTCGTGGAAATGAGAGAGACCCGCTGGAGCCAGGAGGACCAGGGCCAGACCATTGGACATTCCCCCATCGACGCCTCCCGGGAGGCCGAGGCGCGCAAATGGCGAGAGAACCTCATGGACCATCTCTCCCACGTCTCCGACGAGATCACCGAGCTGTACCTTTCCGGCGCCGAGATCCCGGTGGAGAAGCTGCGCGCCGCCATCCGCAAGGGCACGCTCTCCCGGGCGTTCAGCCCGGTGCTCTGC
>DASRZR010000080.1:0-2541 GCA_035686185.1 Spirochaetia bacterium
CAGCAGGTCAAGGACATGCAGGGCCGCCTGGACGCGCTGGACCAGTCCTACAGGGCGTACGTCGGCCAGGAGGACCCCGTCCTGAAGTCACGGGGCGATGACGGCCTGATGGACACGAAGCCCTACTTCGACGCGTTCTTCCGCTCGGCCCCGCTCCAGAAAGCCTTTCCCGGCCTCGCCGACCGTGTGAAGCGCTACGACGCCGGCTTCCAGTCTGCCGGGCGGTCGGACGCCATCCAGGACGCGATCAACGTGGTGGTCAACTACTCGCGCCAGCGCACGCCCGAGCTGAAGCGCCAGTTCATCCAGTCAGAGCTGAAGACCTACGCGAAGGATCCCGACATGACGCAGCTCATCCAGGAGCTGGACCAGAGGCTGGGCCGGTAGTCGTACGGCTTCGCACGACGGGTGCCGCGCCCACGTGGCGGCTGACCCGGGCCCCGCCTGCTCACGGGCCCTGCCCGCTTACCCGAGGCCCTGCATGGATGACGTCGGGATAGCGTACACGTTGAAGATCCACTTGCCGTGCGTCAGCGGCAGGGCCAGTGAGAAGAACGCGTACAGGGTCGATCCCACGTAGGCCTCGTAGCAGAACTGCAGTCCGCCGGACTGCATGGCCCACCGCTGGGAGCCGGTGCCCGAGGTGTTGTACAGCCGCAGCATGCCGCCGTCCGTGGAAAGCACGTCGCCGGTGGAGAGGAAGCCGTCCACGCGGTGCGTGATGCCGCTCATCAGCGTGCTCGAGGTGCTGGGAACGAGCTTGTAGCAGATCCAGTTTCCCCCGGAGTAGTAGCTCACGAAGTTCGTGTTGGTGGCGCCGCCGGCGTAGTACAGCGCCCGCGTCAGGCCCGCAACCGTGGCGGGGGCCGTGGTGTCCGGGGAGGGCGCGCTGCCGGCAACGAAGCCGCCGGTCCCGTTGAAGGACGCCCCGGACTCGCCGACGGTGCCGCCGTTGATGAACAGGGCGCCGTAGTTGTCCAGCGTGGGAGGAAGGGCCGGCTGCACCGCACCGCCGATCGGGATCCACCCCGAGGGCAGCAGGGCGCCGTTCACGCCGGTCCAGCTTCCCACCTGCGTCATGACGCCGGTGCTGAGCGGGGCGTTGTACTCTAGGTACTGGCTTGCGGCCGCGGTGGGATCGTAGTGGATGACCATGACGGCCGCGGTACCGCTGATGGTGTTCATCACCGCGTAGTCGTACAGCGGGTAATTCGGATCCGCGCCGGCGAGCGAGTTGGACTGTCCGCCGCCGGAGCCCCCCGAGCCGCTCAGGAACGAGATGTTCTCGTTGGCCCCGTCATCCCACACCGCGAACCCGCAGGGCGTCCCGATGCCGCCCACCGAGCTGGCAGTGGGCTTGGCAGGGTAGAACCTGAGGTTCGTTGCCCGGTCAGAAAGGTCCATGGGGCCGATGGTTCCCACAAGCGCCATCTTGCCCACGACGTTGGCCGCCTGGTCCAGCGCCTCCAGGTACGGCGGCGCACAACCTGCGAGCGCGAGGGTGACCGCCGTGATGCCGGCGGCAGCGGCCACGGCGGCGGCGATGGAGATCACGGCCCGCGGCGGCCTCACAGCGCGTACCTCAACCCGAGCCGCAGCTCGAAGACGTTGATGGCCCCCGTGGGCGGCAGGTTCAGGAACGGGAACGTGCTGCCGCCGTTGTTTCCGAACGAGAGCACGAACAGGCCGTTCTGGGGCGTGTAGTACCAGCTCGGCGTGTACTCGACGAACGTCTTGAGGTTCCCCACGAGGGAAAGCTCCACGCCCCCGACGGCCTGGACGCCGAAGGGAACGAGCTGGTCGATGGTGAACGGTCCGCCGGACGGCAGGGAGACGCGCAGCAGGGGACCGGCGCCGACATACCACCGGGTGGCCCGGTCCTCCGGGGTGAGATAGATCCCCAGCAGCAGCGTGAGCTGGGAGAGCGGAAGACTGATGCCCAGGTTGTCACCCCCGTTCACCGCGAGGCCGGCCCGGAACGTGGTGAACCCCACGCGCGCGAACAGCGGGAGCGCCGGCAGGGCGAACGTGGCGGCCGCGCCGGGGAAGAACCCGTCCAGGAAGGAGGCATCGAACTTCAGCCACGGCGAAGGCACCTGGGTCAGGGCGAGCTCGGTCCGGCCGTTCAGGTACAACGCGGCCTGGGTCGGCACGTAACCGCTTGCCGTGGCGCGAAGCGAGTAGGCCGCCGGCGAGGGAAGGTCCACCTCCGTGGTGCCCCCGGCGCTCACCGTGAGCGGCTTCGGGGTCAGCCCGGTGATGACCGTCCCGGGCACGCCCCGGATGGTCAGCGTCACCGGCGCGGGAGGCCCGCGGTCGTAGGCGCGTGCGACGAGCGGGGGGTACTTTTTCAACAGCGGCACGATGGCCTCGTCCCAGCGCTCCCGCGAGATGTCCACCATCGTGAAGCTGTCCGAGCGATGGTACGAGAAGTCCAGGACCTTCTGGTTGTACAGCAGGTCATAGGACAGCACCGAGATGGTCGGTGAGCCCAGCCCCGAGACACGGACCAGCAGCCAGCAGTCCGCCCCGGCGTCCCGT
>DASRZR010000081.1:0-3124 GCA_035686185.1 Spirochaetia bacterium
CGGCGGCTTCATATGACCTGCAGAATACCAGTCTTGCACACAGACGCGCAATCGCTCTACAATAGCCGCATGGGAAAAATGCGGATCCAGGACTACATGGAGAAGTTCGCAGACCAGTCCATCCGTTTCACACCCTACGCGCTGAAAAAAACCGGCCTCGTGCAGTCACAGGTGTTCCTGAAAATCGAAGACTACCTGCTCATCTGCGCGCCGTTCCAGCTCTCCATGAAGCGCGGGATCTTCCTTGTGGTGCTGAGCGCCCAGGAGATCACCTTCTTCCAGCAGTTCCAGAAGAAGCTGTGCTCCATCAACCTCACGTTCCAGAAGACCGGCAACAAGAAGCCTCTCAACCTTTTCCTGCGGGGCACCATCGAGCGCGTGGGGCCGGTCAAAGGCAAGCAGAACGTCTGCATGATGGACGCGTCCCTGAAGGCGTGCCCCAACGACATGGTGGAGATCATCGGGGACTACCTCACCGCGTTCGAAGGGCTGAAGGGCCAGTACGAGAACTTCGCCGGCAAGGCCATTCCCGTGGACGAGGCGGCGGCCCGGCTCATGCGCTTCAACAACTACGTGGAGTTCCTCGTGGGCACCACGCGGGCGCGGGCCACGCTCACCGGTCTGGCCGTGAACTCCCTGAGCCTTCGCCTGTCCGGCACGCCGCCCGGGCTTGCGGAGGGCGAGCCCTGCTCCGCCAAGCTGTACTTCCAGGTCTACCAGTTCACCGCCAACGGGAAGGTGGGCACGCTGGAGCGCGGCACCGGTGACCAGATCATCGTCACGATGGCCATCGAGTTCACGCCCGAGCTCATAGAGATCGTGGATGACTTCTTCTTCCGACAGAGCATCCAGGGAAAGTCCAAGTCGGCGATGACCGGGGCATAGGTCCTCGGACCGGCACCTCCCGTGGCCAACCGCCCCCGCGAGATCCTGAACCTCTTCTGGACCACCGCCGGGATCTGTCCCGGTGACGGGGAGATCAGCCCGCGCGATTTCACGGACCGGGTACGGTCCGCGGCGCGCGCGGGGTTCACGGGCATCGGGCTGTGGCACACCGACCTGGAGCACATCCTGGTTCACCGGTCACTGAGGGAGATGCGCTCGATCCTGGACGACAACGGGATGACGCAGCTCGAGCTGGAGTTCCTGACGGACTGGTTCGTGGACGGCGGCCGGCGGTCGGAGTCAGACAGCCGGCGCCGAAGGCTCCTGGAGGCCTCCGCCGCGCTGAACGCCACCCACGTGAAGGTGGGAGATTTCTATCGGACTCCCTGCCCCCTGCCGCGCCTGGTAGACTCCTTCGCCGCGCTGTGCGAAGAGGCGCGCCGCTTCGGCGCCACCATCGGGTTCGAGTTCATGCCCTCCTCCATGGTGAGCACGTTCGCGGACGCTCGCCACGTGGTGGTGGAAGCCGGCGCCCCCAACGGCGGCCTGATCCTGGACATCGTGCACGTAATGAACCGGGGGATCTCCTGTGAGCAGATCCGCCAGCTTCCGTTGCGCCACCTGGTGGGCGTGGAGCTGAACGACGGATGGCTGCCCGGCAGCCCGAACCATGACCCCTCGGGGGACCGGAGGTTCTGCGGCGAGGGGGAGTACGACATCCGCGGATTCATCCAGTGCGTGCAGTCCATCGGGTTCACCGGGCCGTGGGCCGTGGAGGTGTTCTCCCGCGAGCTGGCGGGGCTGCCTCTCGATGAGCTGAACGCCCGTGCCTACCAGACCACCATGGCGCAGTTCGACTCGGAAGCGCCCCGCCCCGGCCCCGTGGGACGCGGCTGAACCGGGATGCTCACGGCCGCCGGATGTCCTTCCATGCCGGCAGTCGCGACATGATGTCCGCGGCCATGGCGCGTGCCGCCTCCGTGTCCAGGCCCTGCGTCTTCACGAGGAACGAGCCATAAGAGGCAAGCTTCTCCGCGTACGACTGCATGGTCCCGTCCGGCCGGGCGCAGTGCCGGCAGTAGTCTTTCGTGACGTCGCCGGCGGCGAAGTCCTCCGGCGCGCTCATCGGCATTCCGCACGCGATGCACGTCTTCTGGGCGCTCATGCGGCCTCCCAGGCGGACAACGCCGGGCCGAGGCACGCGACCACGCCGCGGATACCGCACACCATGAGCGTCATGAGGATAGCGTCCCGCAGCTCCTCGCGGCTGGCGCCCGCGGCCTTTGCCATCGGCGCGTGAGCCGCCACGGCGGCCGCGTCTCCCTGGGACGCCCGCATGGCGATGTAGAGGAGCTGGCGCGTTCGGTCATCCAGACCTTTCCCGCCCGCCACGGCGCGGATGAGGCCGTTGAAGGCCTCCGCCTCCGAGGGTGCCTCCTCCGCGAAAATCTCCATGGGGTTTCTTCGTGGTTCTGCCATTCCATCCTCCTTCATCTCTGGTTCTGTTCTGTCCTGATCAGCGACAGGAAATGTCGGCACAGCTCGGGCCCGCGCCGATCCAGCACGCTGCCGTGCGGAGAGAAGAGATCCGCGTTGGCAAGGTAGTGATGCAGGAGCCCGATCCACGTGTTGAACAGCAGGGCAACGGGCATCCTGCGGACGCTCCCGGCCTCCATCTCGCGCTCCGCTGCCTCGCTCACATGGTGAGAGATCGCCGACTGCACCATGACCAGGGAGGTGCGGGCGCGGGCGGGAAGCTGCATGCCCTCCACCACCAGCCGGCGGTACAGCCCTTCGTATTCGGCGAGGCCCTTCAGGTGCGCGCGCAGCACCGCGGCCACTCCCCGGCTGCGGGAGGCCAGCTCGTGCAGCCGCCCGGCAACGTCGGCTCCCAGCTCCTCGATCACGGCGACGATCAGCGCCTCCTGCGTGCGGAAGTGCGCAAAGACCGTTCCGTGGGCCACGCCGGCGGCGCGCGCCACCTGCTCCGTGGTCGTGACGAGGATCCCGTGGTCCGCGAACACGCGGGCGGCGGATCGGATGATGCGCTTTCGAGTGGCTTGTTTCTGGAGCTGGCGGTTTCCTTTCATTGACTTACAACTCATTGACTTTATAGTCACTAAATCTCAACTTGTCAATCCCTTTCTCCCCGGCCATAGGCTGCCGAGGTCCAATAGTCGATCAGGCTCCCGGCAACTACCTTTCCCCTCCATGCATGTGGCATCAAAGAAGCGCATCT
>DASRZR010000082.1:0-4605 GCA_035686185.1 Spirochaetia bacterium
CGGACCGCCGCCTCCTCATCGTCGGATCGTCTGAATATGGGAGCCGATACGTCCGTCGGCTCGAGCAGGAGGCGCGCGAGGACAGGCGGATCCTCCTTCCCGGCCCGATCTACGACCAGGACCTCCTGCGCGAGCTGTGGACGAACTGCGTGGCCTACGTCCACGGCAACGAGGTGGGCGGCACCAATCCCGCGCTGCTTCAGGCAATGGCGTCGGGGTGCTTCGTCATCTGCCGCGACTGCGTGTTCAACCGCGAGGTGCTGGAGGGCCGCGGGATCTACTTCCATGACGTGGACTCCCTGGCGGCCGGGATGGAGTGGGCGCTGGCGAACGAGGGATTGCTGGAGAGCTACCGGCGGCGCGCCCAGCAGAGGATCGCGGACGCCTACGATTGGGAGAGCGTCGCCCACGGCTACGAGGAGCTGGCAGTCCTGGCGGGCACGCGCCGCTGGCGCCGACTCCCCGACGGCCGGAGGTCGGACCCGTGAACCGACTGGCGGCGCTCCTGCTCCTGATGGGCGCCATGGCCGGCCCGGCCTTTTCCCAGCTTGCCTGTGACCCGAACGACCGGCTGTACACGGACCTGAAGCTGTGGGAGGACCGCGGGATCATTCGCCACCTGCCCCCCCTGCGGCCGTACCCTGTCCAGCTCCTGCGGACCCTGCTCACCGAAGTCGAGCAGCGCGGTGACGCGAATGATGCCGCGGCAGCCGGAGCGTACCTCGGGCGGGAGACCGGGCTCCTTGCGTTTCACGCCGAGACAGCGGCGGAAGCCCGCGGCACGGCACGTGACCCGTACGGGGAAATGAGCCTGCGCGGCACGTTCCAGGGTTGCGTGGATCCGCTGGTCACGTACTCGGGCTTCCTGGGCGCCGTCATCGCCAACGGCTCCCGTGACTCGGCCCTGCCCGAGTACCAGAGGCCGACAGTGGACTACATCACGGATGCGAGCGTCCGGCCGTTGGGATCCACCGGCCTGGTGCCTCACGTCTCCTCGGCGTCCTCCGCCGCGATCGGCACGGACTCGTTCTACTTTCAGGCCGGGGACACGCGGGGTTCCTTCGGGCCGTTCTGGGGAGACAACGCCGTCCTGAGCCCGGACTCACCGCAGGCCGGCCAGTTCTCGTACGTGTACCGGCATCCCTCGTTCACGGTGACCGAGATGGTCATGGCCCTTTCCGCCATGGACAGCAGCGGCAGGTATGGACCCAGTCCGGGAAAGTTCCTCGCGCTGCACTCCCTGGAGATCTATCCTCTCCCCTGGCTTACCCTGGGAGTCTTCGAGTCCATTGTCTGGGGTCCTCGATTCGAGCTGCTGTACCTGCTGCCCTTCTGCACCTACTTCTACACCCAGGGGTTCGTCGGGTACCCCGACAACTCGTTCCTCGGCATCGACGCGGGCGTCCGGCTGCCGGGCGCGGTGCGGGCCGATTTCGTCCTGTACATCGACGACGCGGAGTTCAACGACCTGGTGCGCGGGAACTTCGACACCAAGCTGAAGCTGGCGGCGCAGGCCGGCCTCTCCTGGACCCCTCACCTTCCCCTGCTCACGAGGCTGGAGCTGAACGTCCTCGCCATCACCCCCTACACGTACACGCACACGAACACGCGCGGCGACCTTCCCGGGGACCCGAACTACCTCGACTACACCAACGCCGGGCAGGACATCGGGCCGTCCCTGTCCCCTGACTCGGCCCGGGTCGAGATCCAGGCGCTCCTGCGCCCCCTGCAGTTTCTCGACGTGGCTCCCTTCGGCAGGATCATCCTTCATGGCAACGCATCGCAGGGCCTGTACGCGGGCGCGGGAACAATCTTCGACAGCGGCTTTTCCCAGGACGCGTACTCGCGCCTGCGATTCCTCACGCAGTCCACAATCGAAAAAACGATCCAGGCAGGACTCCGCCTCAGTGCCCGGCTCGATGCACCAACGACGTCGGCCACCGTTTCCCTGGCCTGGACGATCGAATGCGTTCTGAACGCCGGCGCGGTGGCCCACCGCAACGCACTGAACAACTACCTCGGCGCCCGTTTGCAGTGCCTCTTCTGACTCACGTTCCCTACTGCCCTCCTCCATCCCTCAAGACCCCGCCGCCGTCCATGATCCTGATGGACCGAACGATCGGGACAACCCGCAGGCCCACCTCCCGGGTCTCCCCGGGAGCCAGCGTGAGCGTGCCCGGGTTGTCTTGAAGCCGGCAGGAGTCCGGCAGGCTGTCGGGGCGTACGGTGAGCTCCCACGGCCCGGGGCGCACGCCAGCGAAGGCGAACGAGCCGTCCCGGTCTGTGACCTCCCGCAACGTCTCCGATCCGTTCGAAAGCTCCACGACCACCCCGCCGGCCCCGTGGTCGAGGTCAAGAGCGCTGCCGGTAGCGGCCATGCTCCCCGTCGAACCGTCCCCGGCTACGGCGAGGCTTCCGGGGCCGCCGGGCGCGGTCCGGTAGCGATACAAGGAAACCCGGCCGCTGACGGCGGCGGCGTGCGCCACGCCGACGGATAGCTGCGTCCGCTGGTCCTTCTTGATCTCCACGGGGAACGGAGATTTGCCGGTGGTCACGAGCCCCGTTCCAAGCCGCGAGGTGTCCACCTGGAGGTACTGCGTGCCGATGGCAAGGTTCGGGAACACGAACTGCCCGCTGGCGTTGGTGACGGCAACGGATCCGTTCAGCCTCACCACGACATTCGCCAGGCCCTTTCCGGACTGTGCGTCGAAAACCCTGCCGGCCACCTCTCCGGTGTCCATCGTGCGGCTTACCGGAATGTCGAACGGCATCGAGTATCCCACGACGATCTGGAAGACGTCCCGCTGGGCGGCGGTATGGAAAGCCGTATAGCTGCCGCCGAACATGAACCGACTCCTGTCCGGCAGGTTGTAGGCGGCGGCAAGGTCGAACTGATCGTGGCGGACGGCCGGCGGGAGGATGTCGCCGGCCGCGTACCGAAAGGTCAGCGGCATCCGGTCAGAGAGCATCCCCTCGTAGCCCACGCCGCAGGACGCCTGCAGGTCCTGGCGGTTCCACGGCAGGCCCACGCAGCTTACGAAGCCCGTGACGGTGTGACGGCTCTGCGGCCCCAGGCCGACCGAGGTGGAAAGCTCGCTGCGGACCGGGGACGGGCCGGCGGGTGAGGAGGTGAACGTGGCGGCCACCGTCGTTGAGACCTGCGCAAAGCCGATCCCGTGGCCCAGCGTGAGGGACACCGTGTTCCACCGTGTCTCCTGGCAGGCGCAATCCCGCAGCATGAAGCTGTACCAGCTCGCCGCCGCATGCGCGCTCTGCGGGTCCCGGTAGTCGATGCCGGCCCCATACGAATCGTTCAGGACGATGCCGGCCAGGAGGGAGTCGTTGGCGGAGACCCGCTGCTGGTTGAAGTGCGCGGCCAGGCTCAACAGGGAACCCACGGGAACCACGAGCGATGACGTCACGGTGTCCCGGCTGCCGTACGTGCCGGGGAACCCGGTCTCCGCGTGGATGCCCCTGACTGTGAAGCGTGCCCAGGAGGGAACGCCGTCAAGCTGCACGAGCACGGCCGAGTCGTGGCCGGTCCGGAGCCCGTTCGCGCACTCCACGCCCAGGGAAAGGTCCGATACCGGAGAGACGCTTCCCGCAAACGCCGCCACCTGGCGTTCCGTGGAGCCCGCTGCCCGCAGGTAGACGGCGCGCGCCTGAGAGCCGTCTGAAGCCAGGCCGACGTATCCGGCCGCCTCCTGCACGCCGGGCTCCTGCCACCGGGAGGCCGCGTAGTAGCCTCCCAGCTGAAGCGCCCCGAGGCTGACGTCCGCCTGCGCGCCCCGAGCGAGAAACGACTCCTCGGTGAGCGGCGACATCGCGTACGCGTGATCGCCAAGGTCCACGTTCAGCGTGTCGGTCCAGTACCGGGCACGGTACTCGTCCTCCGTGGCGGCCAGCGGGTCCTGGGACACGAACTGCCGGCGCGCTTCGAACATCACGTGCTGGGTCTGTGCGCCGTCCAGCGTGCCGTCTCCCGAGACTTCGAGCTGGGTCCGCAGGTCCGTCCCGTTGCCCCCGGCCGCAGACTGCTCCACGCCCGCGCGGACGGGAAAGCGGTGGTACACGTCGTGCTCGGTGACCCGGGGGATGACCTGCACGAGGGCGGTAGCGTTCGCCTCCGCCGAAAGCGGCGCCTTCGACAGCGCGGACACCACGAGTGCCTGACGCGTGAGCTGACGCAGGTCCTCGCTGGTCTGCGCGACGACGGTCACGGTCCGGTACTCTCCGGCATCGAGGCTCACCGCGTGCTCGCTGAGCAGCGGCGCCATTCCCACCACGCTGGAATGAACGCTCACCGCGGCGGTCAGGCCGACGTTGCCCGTGTTGCGCACCGCGAAGACCGCGCGGCATCGCTCTCCCGCCAGCACGGATTCCGGGGCGCCCAGCAGGGAGACCTCCAGCCGCGGCCGGGCGGGAACCACGATCGCCACGCTGCCAGCCGTCTTTTCGGAAGGGGCATCGGCGTCCAAGGCGGAAAGCGTGACGGCGTACGTTCCGGCGCGCGACCTTCGGGACACGAAGAAGCTTGCCAGCACCACACGCGAGGAGGAACCAGCGGGGAGCCGGAAGCCCTGCTCAAGGGAAAGAAGCTTCCAC
>DASRZR010000083.1:0-2941 GCA_035686185.1 Spirochaetia bacterium
TTCACGCCCGCGGGAGACCGCGTGGCCGTCGGCATCAGCGAGACGGCCGCCGCGGAGATCTACACGATCCGGGACGGCTACCTGAGCTTCCTGGCGGACGTGGACTCCTCCGGCATCAGCGGCGGGAACTTCAGCAGCGTGTGCTTTTCGGCGGACGGGCGCTACCTGTACGCCGGGGGCCGCGGACCCACGTTCCGTCGATGGTCCAACGCGGGCACCGGCCCCAAGGAGGACCTGAAGGCCGGAAACACGGACACCATCCTGGACCTGATGGCGCTGGCGGACGGCCGCATGATTTTTGCGGCAGCGGACCCGATCTGGGGCATCGTGGGCCCTGACGGCGCGCCGGTGCTCACCCGAAAGGGAGAGGTCGCGGACTTCATGACCAGCGGCCTTCGCGTCTCGGATGACGGGATGAAGATCGCCTTCCGGCCGTGGGGAGAAAACACGTC
The DNA here is from genome assembly GCA_035686185.1 of Spirochaetia bacterium. Classification (GTDB taxonomy): domain Bacteria; phylum Spirochaetota; class Spirochaetia; order SZUA-6; family Fen-1364; genus Fen-1364. The sequence goes on from DASRZR010000083.1 coordinate 453, forward strand.
GACGACCTTCGACGTGACCACCGCCACGCTCACGCCAAACGCAACCGTGTCCGACCTCACGGCGGCCTCGAAGGATGGCCTGGCGGTGGCGGACTACAACGACAACTACACCCCGACGCTGGATGGAAAGGCGCTGGTGCTGGAGCGCTACGAGAGATCCCGATGCGTGTCGGTGCTGCCGGACCACTCGGGGCTGGTCCTCGGATCTGACTGGAACGTGCGGCTCTTCGATGCCTCCGGGCAGCAGAAATGGAAGACCGGGGCTCCCGCCACGGTCTGGGGAGTGGACGTGGCCCCGAACGGGAGGACGGTTGTCGCGGAGTTCAGTGATGGCACGCTGCGCTGGTACCGTATCTCGGACGGGAAGGAGATCGCGGCCTTCTTTCCCCACACGGACCACAAGCGCTGGGTGCTCGCCACCGCCAGCGGCTACTACGATTGCTCTCCCGGGGGGGAAGACCTCATGGGGTGGATCGTCAACCGGGGAGCGGACACTACCCCGGACTTCTACCCGGCCTCCCGGTTCCGCAGCACCTACTATCGGCCCGACATCGTGCGGCTGACCATCTCCCTTGCCGACGAGCAGCTTGCCATCGCCAAGGCCAACGAGGGGCGGGCCACGCCGCAGAATAACTCCGTGGTCACGCTGCTGCCCGCCGTGGTGAAGATCACCTCCCCCGACCAGGGGGCAAAGGTCTCCTCCAACGTGGTGACCATCCACTACAAGGTAGACGTGCCCTCCGGAGACACGCTCTCGGGCGTGCGCGCCCTTGTGGACGGCCGCCCGCCGGAAGGCAGCCGCGGCCTCACCGTGGTCAGCGCCGCCACCGGCTCGGGCTCGGACAGCACCATCGACGTGCCCATCCCCAGCCGGGACTGCACCGTGTCCCTGATCGCGGAGACGGCACGCACCACCAGCGAGGCGGCCACCGTGCGACTGGTGTGGGGAGGCAACGCCCCCTCGGACCAGTTCATCATCAAGCCCAAGCTGTACGTGCTGGCCATCGGCGTCAGCGCGTACGAAAAGACCGACTACCGCCTGAAGTACGCGGCCAAGGACGCCACGGACTTTGCCGCCGCCTTCTCGGGCCAGAAGGGCGTGCTCTACCGGGACGTGGTGACCAAGGTACTCACGGATTCCGACGCCAGCCGGGACGACATCATGGACGGGCTGGACTGGATCCAGAAGGAGACCACCAGCAAGGACGTGGCCGCGGTGTTCCTCTCGGGCCACGGGGTCAATGACCAGAACGGCGTGTACTACTACCTGCCGGTGAACGCGGACATCGACAAGCTGAAGCGGACCTGCGTGCCGTTCTCCGACATCAAGAACACGGTCCAGGGGATTGCCGGCAAGGTGTTGTTCTTCGTGGACACCTGCCACTCGGGAAACGTCATGGGCAGCGGGCGCCGCGGGACAGGCCCGGACATGACGGCTATCGTCAACGAGCTTTCCAGCGCGGAGAACGGGGCGGTGGTGTTCAGCTCCTCCACGGGAAGCCAGTACTCGCTGGAGGATCCGAGCTGGGGCAACGGGGCGTTCACCAAGGCGCTGGTGGAAGGACTGGCGGGCAAGGCGGACTACACCGGCGGAGGGAAGATCACCGTGAACATGCTGGACCTGTACATCTCCGAGCGGGTAAAGCAGCTCACCGGAGGCCAGCAGACGCCTACCACGATGAAGCCGCCCAGCGTGCCGGACTTCCCGGTGGCAGTGAAGTAGGAAGGGGAACTCACGATGCGACGTGGACGGACAGCGCTCCTTGCCATCCCGCTCCTGCTGTGCTTCCTTGCGCCCGGCGTCGGCGCCCAGGACCATCGGCTGGGCGCTGTCATCGACGCCCAGCTCGATGCGCGGGTCCCGTACAAGTCGTCCCTCGTCCGCGGGCTGTACACGCTTCCGCCCCGCGCTTCGGTGAAGCAGTACGCTCCGTACGCCGGAGACCAGGGAGACCACGGCACGTGCACGGCATGGTCTTCCGCCTACGCGGCCACCACGATCATCTACGCGAAGCTGAACGGGATCACCGACCGTCAGAAGATCACGCAGCTCGCGTTTTCACCCGGCTTTGCCTTCCGGGAGAGCTTTGGCAGCCAGTTCCCCGGCTGCGCAGGGGGCCAGGCCATTCCGAACGTACTGCGCGCCATCCAGGACAACGGCGTGCCCCTCCTCTCCGAGCTCGACTCCCTGTGTCCCGCCACCCTTCCCCGCCAGGCCGTCGACGACGCCCGGCCGTATTCCATCCTCGGCTTCACGCGCCTGCTCGTCCCGGGTGACACCGCCTCCGGCGCGCTGCAGAAGATCAAGAAGTCGCTCTCGGAGGGCAAGCCCGTGGTGGTGGGGATGTACGTGGACTGGGTGGACGGTCAGGGCTGCTTCCACAACGCGCCGCCGGACTACGTCTGGAAGCCGGTCCGCACGGTTACCCCGCAGGCCGGCCACGCCATGACCATCGTCTCCTATGACGATGCGTACGCCGGCGGCGCCT
>DASRZR010000084.1:0-10787 GCA_035686185.1 Spirochaetia bacterium
CTACTACCACTACTGCCGCATGATCGACGACAAGTTCCAGACCATGGACCCGCTGTCCTTCGAGTCCACGAAGCTCGGCAGGAGGAGCGCGGAGTACTGCAGCCACATCATCGAGGCCGAGGTGACGGGGAACGTGTTCCGGCTCAACGGCAACATCCGGAACGACGGCTACATCACCAACCTGCCGGATGGCTGCTGCGTGGAGGTCCCGATCTACGTGGACCGCACGGGGCTTCACCCCACGCACATCGGCGCCCTGCCCAGCCCGCTCGCGGCGCTCAACATGACCAACGTGCTCGTGCAGGGACTCTCCGTGGAGGCCGCGCTGAGCGGCGATCCCGAGCTGCTGGTCCAGGCGGTCGCGCTGGACCCGCTGACCGCGGCGGCGCTCACCCTGAAGGAAATCCGCGACATGACCTCGGAGATGCTGGAGGCGCAGCGGCCCTGGCTGCCGCAGTACGCGGGGAAGAAAGTGAAGCCCGTCGGCATCATCTCGGTGCCAAAAGACGTGAAGCGCCATCCGGTTCCCACCGACCCCGCGCTTGCAATCGCAAACCGGTTCGGCAAGCTGGCGGAGGTGAAGGCATGAAGGGAACGGCGGACATCATCCGCAGGGCCCGTGAGCTCGGGCTGGGGATCCCGGCGTTCAACGTGGCCCACCTGCCCATGACCGAGCCCATCATCCGCGCCGTGCGCGACCAGGACTCCTTCGCCCTGGTGGAGGTCTCCCGCATCGACTGGCTCAAGTTCGGCGCGCAGAGCCCCGCCGCCGTCATCGCGGAGTACCGCAAGTTCGAGGACCCGAAGCACGTGCGCCTGCACCTGGACCACGTCCCCGTGGTGGACGAGGACAAGAAGAATGTGGACTGGCGGGCCGTCATCCAGGAAGCCCTCTCCCTGGGCTACCAGTCCGTCATGATCGACGCATCCCGGCTCTCCCTGGAGGAGAACATCCGCGTCACCCACGAGGTCGCCGCGATGGCCCACGAGGCCGGTGTGCCGGTGGAGTCGGAGCTTGGCGCCGTGCTCGGACACGAGGCCGGTCCGCTTCCGCCCTACGAGGAGCTGTTCAAGTCCGGCAAGGGTTTTACCCGGCCCGAAGAGGCGGCGCGGTTCGTGAAGGAATCCGGCTGCGACTGGCTGTCCGTGGCCATTGGCAACATCCACGGCGCCGTGGGCGAGGCCACGAAGGACCAGAAGAAGCTGGAGGCGCGCCTGGCGCTGGACCACCTGTCCCGGCTCGCGGAGGTCACGGGGATCCCCCTAGTGCTCCACGGAGGCTCGGGAATCCGCCAGGCCGACATGCTGGCATCCATGAAGCGCGGGATCGCGAAGGTGAACGTGGGCACGGAGATCCGCCAGGCCTACGAGCAGGTCATCAAGGCCGGCGGCAGCGTGGAGGAAGCACAGGAGGCGACGTACACCCGGACCGCATCCCTCATCAAGGACTGGTTCCAGCTCACGGGGATCCGCTCGAAGCTCATCACCTGATGCACGGCGCCCCCGCGCACGTGCAGGACCCCGCCGGGGCCTGCCGGTGCGGGGGCCTTGTTCACGTGCGAAGGCAGTCCCTCATCAGCGGCCACAGCGCGCGGTACTTCTCGAAACGCTCGGCGTAGCGGGCCTGCCGTGCGGGGTCCGGCTCGAAACGCTCCCCCAGCGACACCATGGCGCGCACTCCCTCTTCCAGGGAAGCAACGCCACCGGTCCCGGCGGCCGCCAGGAGCGCCACGCCCAGGCACCCGGCTTCCGACACGCGCGTGCGCACCACGGGTCGGCCCAGGATGTCCGCCGACATCTGCAGCCACGCATCCGACCTGCTGCCTCCGCCCACGGCCCGAAGCTCGCGCAGCGCGATCCCGCACGCGGCGCTGCCGTCCACCACGGCCTTGTGGTAGAAGAGCACGCCTTCCATCACGCCCTTGAGAATGTCCCCGCGCGTGGTCTCCACCTTCAGGCCCGCGATGACGCCCGAGGAGTCCGCGACGAACTCCGGCGGGCCGGTCGCGGTGAAGTGCGGAAGCACGATCACGCTGGAGGGCTCGTCCGGGATCTCGCGGATCAGCTCCGGGTAGATGTCCCGTCCCTCGCGTGCCGCGGCGTCCCGCTCCGCGCGTGCGAACGTGTCGCGGTACCACTTCAGGAGCAGCCCTCCCTGGTTGAAGATGAAGCTCACGAACTTCCCCGGGGCGGCGTGGTGCTCGGTGTTCAGCCCCAGGGGCATCATGCTGCGCGCGGGCTTGCGCCCGGTGAACACCGGCATGATGGTGAGGTAGCTGCCCATCCCGCTCATCCCGATGCCGGCCTCGATCACCCCGCAGCCCAGGCCGTTGGCGCACTGGTCGTGGCAGCCGGCCACGATGGCGGTGCCACGCGCCAGCCCGAGCTCGTCCGCGATCGGGCCCGACACCGCGCCGATCCGCGTCCCCGCGGGCACCGGGTCCGGCAGCTTTGCCAGGTCGATGCCGGCCGCCTTCGCGATCTCCTCGGACCAGCGCCCGGCGTCCACGTCAAACAGGAGCGTGCGGTTGGCAAGCGAGTAGTCCACCGTGGGCTCCGCGCCCAGCATGAACGAGACGAAGCCGCTCCACAGCAGGAACTTCCATGCCCCCTGGTAGACCTCCGGGGTATGGTCGCGGATCCACATCAGCTTGGGGAGGCTGAACTGGATCCCCAGGATGTTGCCGTTGATCTCGTACAGGCGCTCGGCGCCGACGCGCGAGGAAAGCAGGGGAACGTATTCCTCTCCGCGACGGTCGATGAGCAGGAGCGAGGTCCCCAGGATCCTCCGATCGCGCGTGACCGCCACCATGGACTCCCCCATGGACGAGACGGCGAGCGCGGTCACCGGCTGCCCGGCTGCCGCGCGGACCGCGCGCGCGATGGTGGCCTTGGCACGGCTCCAGACCTCCGAGGGATCCAGCTCCAGCCAGCCCGGGCGCGGGCGCACCATGTCGTACTCGTCGTACGCGGCCGCCAGCGGCTGCCCGGTCCCGGAGAAGACGCTCGCCTTGCACCCCGTGGTGCCGATGTCGATCCCGAGGAAGCTCATGCGCATAGTGCAGGGGAGGGCCGCGCGGCTGTCAAGCCAAGAATTCAGTTGACCCGGCGAACGGCTTGGGTTAGACTGCCGTAACCACACCCCGTATTCTCGTGGATTCCACCGCTACGAAGGAGCCAAACCTATGAAGGAACGCCTCGTTGCCGCCATTTCGGACATGCAGGAGGAAGAGGCAATCCGGCTGGTCAACGAAATGCTCGCCGCCGGGACGGACCCGCAGCTGATCCTGGACGCAAGCAGGGAAGCCATGACCATCGTCGGAAATCGTTACGAGAGAAAGGAATACTTTCTCCCCGAGCTCATCATCGCCGGGGATCTCCTGAAGGCAATCGGCGCCCTGGTGAAGCCGAAGCTCAAGGCGCAGGGCCCGGGCAAGGCACTGGGCAAGGTGCTCCTGGGCACCGTTGCCGGCGATATCCACGACATCGGTAAGGACGTCGTGGGCTTCATGCTGGATGTCAACAACTTCGAGGTGCGCGACATCGGGGTGGACCAGCCCGCGGAAGCGTTCGTGAAGAGCATCCAGGAGTTCAAGCCCACTATCGTCGGGATGAGCGGCTTCCTCACGCAGGCGTTCGACCAGATGAAGCGGACCGTGGCGGCCATCCAGGATGCCGGCCTGCGGGACCGTGTGAAGATCATGATCGGCGGCGCCATCATGGATTCCAGCGTGGCGCAATACGTCGGCGCGGACGCCTACGGCGCGGACGCCACGGCGGCGGTCAAGCTGGCCAAGGGCTGGCTGGCATAGCATTTCCAGACGGAGGACATACCCATGGCAGCAAAATCGCCCCAGCAGTTGTACGACGAGCGCGTCAAGCGCACCCTGGACGCCGCGGCCCTTCGCGTGCCGGATCGTGTGCCGGTGTTCGGACCCTACCAGAAGTACCCCTATGGCTTCGCGGGGGTGACCTTCCGGCAGGCCATGGAGGACTACGCGTGCGCTCGCGCCGCGTGCCACAAGTTCCTGGACTACTTCCAGCCGGACCTGGACTTCGGCCCCGTGTTCGCTTATCCCTCCAAGGCCATGGAGATCCTGGGCTGGAAGGCCTTCAAGTGGCCCGGCCACGGGCTGGGAGACGACAACATGTACCAGTACGTGGACGGCGAGTACATGAAGGCGGAGGAGTACGACGATTTCATCTACGATCCCTCCGACTTCATGATGCGCGTCTGGGCACCGCGACAGTTCTCCGCGCTCGAAGGCTATTCCAAGTTCGTACCCTGGCGCCGCTTCATGTGGTCGGGCTGGATGAACTTCGGCTTCTTCGACACTGCGGAAATGCGAAAGAGCATGGAGCTCTCCATCCAGGGCGGGGAAGAGATGAACCGCTGGTGGGGCTCGCAGGCGCAGTACTGGGACGAGATCAAGGCCAAGGGATTCCCGCTGGCGTTTGCCGGCTGGGACTGGCCCCCGTTCGACATCCTGGGAGACACCATGCGGGGCACTCCCCAGGTCCTGGCCGACATGCGCCGCCGCCCTTCCAAGCTGCATGATGCGCTGAAGGTGGCCACGAAGATCTTCATCGAGTACGGCTCCGGCGCCGCCGGCGCGCCCGTCCCGTTCACGTGGGTCTGGGTGCACAAGTCCACGCGCGAGTTCATGTCTCCGGCCCAGTTCAAGGAGTTCTACTGGCCGTACCTTCGGGAAGGCATCCTGGCCCTGGTGGAGAAAGGCGTGATCCCGGTCATCTACTGGGAAGCCAACTGGGAGAGCCGCATGGAGTTCATTGGGGACCTCCCCAAGGGCAAGGTGGTCTACCATCTCTCCACCTCGGATCCCCAGAAGGCCAAGAGCATGCTGGGAGACACCGTCTGCCTCATGGGCAACGTGCCCAACATCATGCTGCACTCCGGCACGCCGGACGACGTGCGCAGCTACTGCAAGAAGTTGATCGACACGGTGGGCAAGAACGGTGGGTTCATCATGGACTCCGCCGTCATGCTGGACGAGGCCAAGCCGGAAAACCTCAAGGCCATGATCGACTTCACCAAGGAGTACGGCGTCTACCGCTAGGAGAGGAAACTTCCGGCAGCGGTCGCTCCCCGTGGCCCGGGGAGCGGCCAGCCGGCGCTCTCATGACCTACCGGGTAACCTTTGAGCCATGGTCGACTGCGGTGGAAGTCCCGCCGGGGTCGACCGTCCTGGACGCCGCCAAAGCCGCCGGCATTCCCCTCGGAGCGGTGTGCGCGGGCCGCGGGACGTGCGGGAAGTGCAGGGTCCGCGTGCTGGAAGGGGACGCGGGCTCGGCCTCCTCGGAAGAGCGCACGCTCCTGCCCGCGCCGGCCCTCTCCCGCGCGGAGCGCCTGGCCTGCCGTACCCAGGTGCGGGGCCCGCTCACGGTGGAGACCCTTCGGATCAGCAGCCACGGGAAAGATCTCGTTCCGCCGCTTCCCGCCTCCTTCCATCCCGTGCCGACCATACGCGTCCACAGCGTTCACCTCATTCCCCCGACGCTCGACCACCCCGTGGCAGATGCCGACGCGCTGCTCGCCGAGGTCAACCGGCAGCCGGGCGCCGGGGCGCTCACCGTGGACTATCGCGCGGCACAGGAGCTGCCCCTGGCAGCCCGCTCTTCCGGGTGGAACCTCGCGGTCAGCGTGCGGTCTCACGAGGTCATCGCCGTGCGCCCGGCCTCGGCGCACGCGCGGGCCCTCGGGCTTGCGGTGGACCTCGGTACGACCAACATCGTGGCGTACCTCTACGACCTCGCGGATGCCGCGCCGCTGGGCGTTTCCGCGGCGGCCAACCCGCTGTCCTCGTATGGCGCGGACATCATCAGCAGGCTGGTCCACGCGCAGGCCGCGGCCGGCAACGGGCAACGTCTGCAGCGAATACTCGTAAAGAGCATCAACGCGCTCGCGGAGTCCCTGGGACGGGAACACGGCGACGGCGCCGCGGACATCCAGGAGCTCGTGGTGGTGGGCAACAGCGGGATGCACCACCTTTTCCTGGACTTGCCCGGTAAGGGCCTCGTGGAGGCCCCGTTCGTGCCGGCCCTGCGCGCGCCCCTCACCATCAAGGCGCGGGAAATCGGGATCGCGGTCAGCCCCGGTGCAGGCCTGTACCTCCCGCCGCTGGTAGGCGGATTCGTCGGTTCGGACCTCGTGTCGGTGGCCCTCGCCACCGGGATCGGCGACCGGCCGGGCGTACGGCTGGCCCTGGACGTGGGGACCAACACGGAGCTGCTGTTGTCCGTGGACGGGACGCTCACGGCGTGCTCCACGGCAAGCGGCCCCGCGTTGGAAGGAGCCGCGCTGCGTTTCGGAAGCGTGGCCTCGCCGGGCGCGATCGATCGGGTGTGGGAGCCGGGCCCGGGTGCGGCGCTCGAGTGTTCGGTGATCGGCGGCGGACGCGCCTCGGGGATCTGCGGCTCTGGAATCGTGGACCTCGTGGCGTGCCTGTTCCGAACCGGGGCCATGAGCCGCACGGGCCGGCTCTCGGCGGACGCGCGCGGCGTGCGCCCGAGCCCGGATGGGGACCATCTCTTCGTTCTCGCCCCCGCCGAGCAGACGGCCCTCGGTACGGATCTCACCATTTCCCAGTCCGAGATCCGCTCCATCCAGCTCGCCAAGGGTGCGATCCGGGCCGGGATCGACACGCTCATGTCGGAGCGGGGAATCCACCCCCGGGACATCGAGGAGGTCTTCGTGGCCGGAACGTTCGGCAGTCACCTTTCGGTACGAAGCATGCTCGACACAGGGCTGCTCCCCCCGGTTTCGCAGGAACGGGTGCGCCGGATCGGCAACGCGGCGGGGACCGGCTCGGCCATGATGCTGCTGTCGGACGCGGAGCGGGACGCCGCCGGACGGCTGAGTGAGCGCATCCGCTACGTGGAGCTGGCACGGCGGCCCGGGTTCATGGCGCGGTTTGCCCGCGCGCAGTGGTTTGCGGAGGCATCGGAATGACCGTGGACCGGGCGTGGCAGATCGAGTTCGACGAGGCCGTCATCGCGGGCGCCCCGGGGAGCTCCCTGGCCCGGATCCTTGCGCGTCCCGGCGGCAGGGAGATCTGGGAGGGGGCCGCGGAAGACGCTCGCCGGACCTTGGCGCCGGCCGCGGCGTGGGACTTTTTCCCGGTTGCGGAGATCCGACACGAACAGGTGGTGCTGTCCGGCGGGGCCCGCCTCCGGGGGGGGCCCATCGCGGAGGTGGTGGCCGGCGCCGAGGAGCTCGCGGTGGCGGTCTGCACCGTGGGGGACCGCATCACCGAGCGCGTCCGCGAGCACCAGCGCTCGCGCCGGCTGCTGCGCGGACTGCTGCTGGATGAGCTGGGAAGCTGGGCGGTGGACACGGTGCGCCAGCAGCTGTGTCGAAGGCTGCAGCAGGAGGCCGAGGCCTCCGGTGCGCGAACCAGCACGTCGCTCTCCCCCGGCGAGTCGGAGTGGCCCGTGGATGACCAGCCGGTCCTCTTCTCGCTGCTTGACACCGCCGGCATCGGGGTGACGCTCAGCCCGACGCTGCTCATGATACCCGTGAAATCCATCTCGCTCATCCTGGGCCGCGGCCGCGGGCCGCTCGGCAGGGAGGGCGGCAGCAACTGCGACTTCTGCGTCATGCGGGAACGCTGCACGTACCGTCGTCGGCGCGAGGCGCCGCAGGAGAGAGGAACACCGTGACGGAAATGACCCTCACGCGCAAGGATGTCCAGGTCATCCTCGGACCCGCGCGGCCAACGCTGATCATTGGCGAGCGCATCAACCCCACCGGCAAGGATTGGCTCAAGCAGGCCATACTGGCCGGCCAGTGGAGCCGCATCGGTGACCTGGCGCGCGATCAGGTCGCGGCCGGTGCCCGGGTAGTGGACGTCAACGTGGCCATGCCGGGCATCCGCGAGGTGGAGGCGCTCCCGCGCGCCGTGGAGGAGGTGCAGCGGGCCGTGACCGTCCCGCTGTGCCTGGACTCCAACGACGCGGACGCGCTGGCCGCCGCGCTGGCCGCCTGTGATGGCAAAGTGATCGTGAACTCGGTGGACGGCAACCAGGACCGACTGGATGCCATCCTGCCCCTGGTCAGCCGCTACAAGGCATCCGTCATCGGCCTTACCATGGACAAGGAATCCGGGATTCCCCGGACCGTGGAGGGCCGGGTCACCATTGCGAGACGCATCCGTGAAGCGGCCGCCGCGGCGGGCATCGGGCCGCAGGACCTGATGATCGACTGCCTCACCCTGGCCGTGAGCGCCGACCAGTCTATGGGCCCCGTGGCGCTGGAGACCATCCGCACCGTCTCCCGCGACCTGGGGTTGAACGTCAACATGGGGGTGAGCAACATCTCTTTCGGGCTTCCCGAGCGGCCGCTCCTGAACGGCACGTTCATCGCAATGGCGTGCGCCGCGGGGATGACCAGCGCGATCGTCAACCCGCACTCCGCGCCCGTGGTGGACGCCCTCCGGGCCGCGGACGTGCTGCTGGGACGCGACCGCAGGGCCATGGGATTCCTTAGGACCTACCGCGCAAGGCTCGCGGCAAAGGGTAGCGCCTGATTTGACTTGACTTTCCTCGGCCCCAAAGTAACTTCACCCCATCGAACGCACAGCAGACGGTCACAGCGCGAACCGCTCCTCGGATGTATTGCCTTGCGGAGGTGATCATGGCGCAGCCCCTGGTCGATCTTGATCTGAATATCGAGCCGCAGATGCCGCGGCGCAAGGACTTCCGGATCGGGTGCATCGGTTCGGGCTTCATCATGCGGGACGTGCACCTCGTGGCCTACCAGGCGGCGGGGTTCACGCCGATCGCCGTCGCATCCCGCACTCCGCAGCACGCGCGGGAAGCGGCCGCGTTGCGAGGGGTACCGAGAGTCCACGACCGTTGGCAGCAGTTGCTCGCGGACAAGGACGTGGAAATCGTGGACATTGCGTTTCCCCCGGACCAGCAAGTCGAAATCATCCGGGAGGCCTGCCACCAGCCTCACATCAAGGGCATCCTGGCGCAGAAGCCGCTGGCCATGAATTACCGTTCGGCGCGGGAAGCCGTGGAGACCTGCAAGAAAGCAGGAATCAAGCTCGCGGTCAATTCGAACATGCGCTACGACCAATCCATGCGGGCCCTGAAGACCATCCTGGACCGCGGCTACCTGGGACAGCCCGTGGTCGCCACCATCGACATGCGGGCCATCCCGCACTGGCAATCGTTCCTGGAGGCCTACGACCGCCTCACGCTGCTCAACATGAGCATCCACCACATCGACGTGTTTCGCTATCTCTTCGGGGACCCGGACCGCGTGCTTTGCAGTATCCGCACGGACCCCCGCACGAAGTTCCACCACACGGATGGGATCCCGGCGTACATCTTCGAGTACGCCAGCGGGCTGCGGACGATGAGCCTCGACGATGTGTGGGCATGGCCTGGCGAAGGCACGGAGAAGGATATCTACATCCGCTGGCGCGTGGAGGGGACGGAGGGCATGGCCCGAGGGACCATTGGCTGGCCGTTCTACCCCGTCCCCACACCGAGCACCATCGATTTCACCACGCGGAAGAGCCCCGGGGCCTGGTACCTCCCCCGGTGGAACAAGGTGTGGTTCCCGGATGCGTTCGCCGGCACCATGGCGCAGCTGCTTCGCGCCGTGGAAGAGAACTCGGTGCCCGAGATCGACGCGGAGGATAACCTGAAGACGATGGCCGCCGTGGACGCCTGCTACCGCTCCAGCGCGGAGGGAAGGGCAGTAGCGCTGCGCGAGGTCATGAACTGATGCCCATCCGGCGGCGCGGACGTCGCCGCCGCAGCCAAAGGAGGTTGCATGATTCCAGTCGGCGTCTTCAACGGCTACTACCCCTACGGTCTGAAGGAGTCCATCCAGAAGATCAAGGCGGCAGGCTTCTCCTGCGTCCAGCTCGACTTGAGCTTCAAGGACATCGATATGACTGCCGGTGCCATCACCGTGCAGAAGTGCCACCAGGTCCGGGATGCGTTCCGGGATGCCAACCTTCCCATCTGCTGCATCTCGGGATACACCAACATCATCCACCCGGACCCGTCCGAGAGAAAGAAGCGCGTGGGATATCTCAAGGAGATCATCCGTCACGCCCGCGACTTGGGCGTTCCCTACGTGATCTCGGAAACGGGCACGTTCAATACCTCCAGCGACTGGGTGCACGATCCCAAGAACAAGACCGAGGCGGGCTACGCGGAGGCCCTCTCGGTGATCCGCGAGCTCGTGGTGGAGGCGTACAACTCGGGAGCCGTGTTCCTGGTGGAGAACTACGTGAACAACGTGATCGGCTCGGTGGAAGAGGTGCTTCGCCTCTTCGCGGACGTGAACCATGGCTCTCTGGGGCTGCTGATGGATCCGACCAACTACTTTGACAACGCCAACATCGACTCGGTGGATACGGAGCTGAACCGCATCTTCAATGCGCTGGCGGACCGTGTCTGCATCGCCCATGCCAAGGACTGCAGGCGCACTGCCAGGAAAGAAGAAAAGCACGCGTCCAACCTGGACGCCTCGGAGGCGCACACCTTCCGCGGCGCCGGTGACGTGGAGCTGCCTGCCCCCGGGCTGGGCTCCCTGAACTACGATCTGTACCTTAAGCGCCTGGCGGAGAAGAACCCCAATGTGCCTATCATCATCGAGCACGTGGACGGGGAAGGGGACATCCCGCGCGCCAAGAAGTTCGTGGACGACAAGCTCAGAAGTGCAGGCGTCTGATGCCGGGTGTGGTCCGCCCGGCATCCGCTTGAACGACAGCCGCCGCCCCCAGGGCGGCGGCTTTTTTTTAGTG
>DASRZR010000085.1:0-8127 GCA_035686185.1 Spirochaetia bacterium
GCCTCAATGGACACGCGCTTGCCGTCCAGCGTCTCCGCCGGCAGGTCCCGCAGCTCCTTCAGCACCACGACCGAGCGCTGCCACTCGCGGCGGTGCTCGTCGTAGCGGGCGCGCGTCTCCTCGTCCGGGCACACGATGACCGTGCCCCGGTTGCCGTCCACGATCACCTCGTCCCCGGCGTGCACGCAGCGCGTGATGTCGGAGAGGCCCAGCACGGCGGGGATCTCCGCGGCGCGCGCCAGGATGGCCGTGTGGGACGTGCGGCCGCCCGCGTCCGCCGCGATGCCCAGCACCAGGTCCCGGTCCAGCGCCAGCGTGTCCGACGGCAGGAGATTGTTCGTCACGAGCACGGAAGGCTCCTGGAGGTCGGACAGACGGATGCGCGTGGTGTACAGGAGCTTGTCCAGCACCCGGTTGCCGGCGTCGGAGAAGTCCACGGTCCGCTCCCGCAGGTACTGGCTGTCGGACTGCGCCAGCTTGGCGCTCATCTCCTCCACGATCTGGAGGAACACCCACTCCACGTTGCGCGAGGTCTGGCCCAGGGAGGCGCGCACCCGGTCCTTGAGGTCCGGGTCGTCGAACATGAGGAGCTGCGCCTCGAACAGGGAGCCGTCCCGCCCGGCAATAAGGGACCGCACCTCCGAGGACGCCTTTTCCAGCGCGGACAGGAACCTCGCGTACTCGGATTCTATCTGCGTGCTGGAAATGTCGTATCGGGGGACGGAGACCCGTTCTTCCAGGAACAGGAATGCCTTCCCGCGCGTAATGCCGGGCGAGGCACTGATTCCCGTGAGCTCCATCATGCGGCGCTGAGTATAGCGGGATTCAATGGGCCTGTCAAATTGACCGATCATTGAACGATGGCCGCTGAGCGCTCCTCTCGTTCCCGAACGCGTTCCTCCCGCGGATCCTCGCGGCGAAACCCGGCGCCGGCGCGCCACCGGGGCCTGGGCATCCTGTTCTGGCTGTGCCTCGCCGCCGTGGTGGTGGCCGTGGCCGTGGCCGCCCGGGAGCCGCTGAAGGCCGCCTTCGGGCAGCTCGCCGGCAAGCCGGCGGCCGGCGCCGCGCAGACGCCGCCCGCCGGCGCGCCGGCGTCTTCCCCCGCCGCGACGGCGGCCCGCGGGCCGGGCCGCGGCCAGCCGCAGGTCACGGTGGCCCCGCTCACGGACCGTGAACGGGCCGAGGCCCGCGCGGCTGCCGGGACACCGGCGACGGGCTCCGACCACGGGGCGGCGGCAGCCTCCGCTTCGTCACCCACGGCGGCGTCTGCGGGCACGGCGGAGCACGCTGCGGCGTCGGTTCCCGAGCATCCATCCGTCCGCAAGGCACGGCTGTACTTCGCGTCGGTAGACCCTTCCGGCAAGCTCTACCTGAAGAGCGTCATCCGAACCATACCGGCGAGCGACTCGCCGCTGACGGACACCCTGCAGAGCCTGCTGAAGGGGCCTACGGCCCAGGAGCTGAACCTCGGGCTCCTCTCCCTGATCCCCGTGGACGCGAAGCTTCGAAGCGCCGCGGTCAAGGGGGACACGGCCATCCTGGATTTCAGCGAGAGCTTCCGATTCAACGAGCAGGGCCTGGACGCGATGAATACCGAGCTCCGACAGATCGTCTACGCGGCCACCGAGTTCCCTTCCGTGAAGAAGGTCCAGATCCAGATAGAAGGCGCCACCGTCCGCTACCTGGGTACCGAGGGCATCCGACTGGACGCCCCGCTCACCCGGGACTCCTTCCAGTAGAAGCCGCGGCTCACAGCCCCAGGTCCGCGAGCGCGCCGGGCCCGGCAGCGGCGGGGGACTCTCCCACGCTCAGCAGGAGGAGATACTCGCGGTTGCCCTTGCGCCCGGAGATCGGTGAGGGCATGGCGCGCTCCGTGCTCACTCCCTCCGCCGCCAGCCGCTCCAGGAGGTCCCGCACGATCTCGCGCACCTGCTGCTCGTCCCGCACCACGCCGTGGAAGTCATCCGAGGGTGAGCGAAGCTCGAACTGCGGCTTGGCGAGGAAAATGCCGCGGCCCTCCGTGGTGAGATCCAGAACGTGACGGGCGGCTCCCTGGAGGGAGCGGAAGGACAGGTCGCCCACGGCGCGGCCGGGCCGGGGGTCCAGCGAGCCCGCGGTCACGTGCAGGACGTTCGTCCCCTCCATTGTCCGGACGCGGGGATCGCCGCGCAGGCGCCATTCGAGCTGGCCGACGCCCACGTCCACGGCGTAGACCAGCGGCGCCCCGTGCTGCAGCAGGCAGTCGGTGAATCCGCCGGTGGAACAGCCGGCATCTATCCACGGGCTGCCGGTGCAGTCCACACCCCACGCCCGCAGCGCGGCATCCAGCTTCTCTCCTCCGCGGGACACGAAAGGCGAAGAGGCGCGCACGCTCACCTCGGCGTCCGCGGGCACGCGGGCCCCGGGCTTCAGCGCTTTCTCTCCGTTGACGGTGACCTGCCCCCGGAGGACCCGGGAGAGAAGCTCCCGGTCGGGGACCTGCGGGTAGAGAGTCTTCAGGAGCTCGATCAGCGCGACCTCGCGCCGTGCCCCGCGCATCCTACACGGAGGAGAGGTGGCGCACCCGCTCGATCTTCACGGCCTTCCCCTGCGCCAGGTCGATCTCCAGCAGAACGCCCTGGATCTCCGCGGCGGAGTTCTGGACCTCCATCTTCAGCGGCATCTGCGTGAGGCTGCGCGCCACCGCCGTTTCCTTCTTCATCCCGATGACGCTGTCCACGGGGCCCGTCATGCCGATGTCGGTGATGTACGCGGTGCCGCCCGGCAGGATCCGCTCGTCGGCGGTCTGCACGTGCGTGTGCGTGCCGACCACCGCGGAGACCTCCCCGTCGAAGGACAGCCCCACCGCTTCCTTTTCCTCCACCGCTTCCGCGTGGAAGTCCACGATCGCCGCCTTCACGCGCGAGCGGAACTGCTTCAGCAGCGCCTTGCCCACCTGGATGGGGTCCCGGAGCGGGGACAGGTTCACCCTCCCCTCCAGGTTGATGACGAGCACGGGCACGTCCCGGATGGTCACGATGCAGTGCCCCTTGCCGGGAATGGCAGCCGCTCCACTCAGGACCGGGTAGTTCTCCGGGCGCAGCAGCGT
The DNA here is from genome assembly GCA_035686185.1 of Spirochaetia bacterium. Lineage (GTDB taxonomy): Bacteria > Spirochaetota > Spirochaetia > SZUA-6 > Fen-1364 > Fen-1364. Next base: position 3,089 of record DASRZR010000085.1, read on the forward strand.
GTCCGTGGTCTGCAGCATCGGGTAGATGTCGCGCTTCTGCCAGATGTGGTTGCCGGAGGTGATGACGTGCACGCCGCTTGCGCGGATGCGCTCCGCGATCTCCGGCGTGAGGCCGAAGCCGTCCGCCGCGTTCTCCGCGTTGCAGATCACCAGCTCCGCCTCCAGCCGGCGCGCCAGGTCCGGCAGGCCGACAAAAAGGGCCCTGCATCCCGGCTGTCCCACGACGTCGCCGATGACCAGGGCCTTCAGTGTCCGATTCACGCGGGGAGCCTGCCGCTACCGCGCGTACTCGATGACGCGCATCTCGCGGATGATCGTGACCTTGATCCTCCCCGGGTACTTCAGCTCGCTCTCGATGCGCTTGGCTACGCTCTTGGCCAGCTCCTTGGCCGCATCGTCGGTGATCTTCTCATTGTTGACGAGGATGCGCAGCTCCCGGCCCGCCTGGATGGCGTAGGCCTTGTCCACGCCCTCGAAATCCTCCGCGATGTTTTCCAGGTTCTCCAGGCGCTTCAGGTAGTTGTCCAGCGTCTCCTTGCGGGCGCCCGGCCGCGCGGCGGAGATGGCATCCGCGATCTGGACGATCACCGCTTCCACGGTCTCCGGCTCCACGTCCCCGTGGTGCGCCCCGATGGCGTTCAGCACCTTCGGGTCCTCACCGAGCCGGCGCGCCAGCTCGATGCCCACCTCGATGTGGCTGCCGTCTCCGTCTGCCTCCACGCCCTTGCCGATGTCGTGCAGGAGCGCGGAGCGCTTGGCCAGCTCCACGTTGGCCCCGACTTCCGCGGCGATCATGCCGGCGATGAGGGCCACCTCCTTGGAATGCGCCAGCACGTTCTGGCCGTAGCTGGTGCGGTAGTGCAGGCGCCCCAGCGTGCGGATGGCCTCCGGGCTCATCGTGTGGATGCCCACCTCGAACAGGACGCGCTCGCCCTCCTCGTAGATGGTCTGCGTGATCTCCTTCGTGACCTTCTGGACGATCTCCTCGATGCGGGCCGGGTGGATGCGCCCGTCCGAGATCAGCCGGCTGAGCGCCGTCTTGGCGATCTCCCGGCGGATGGGGTCGAAGCACGAGATGACCACCGCCTCCGGGGTGTCATCGATGATGATGTCCACACCCGTGAGGGTTTCCAGCGTGCGGATGTTGCGGCCTTCCCGGCCGATGATCCGCCCCTTCATCTCGTCGTTGGGCAGGCTCACCGTGGTGACGGTGACCTCGGAGGCCACGTCGGTGGCCAGGCGCTGGATGGTCGTGATCAGGATATCGCGGGCCTTCTTGTCCGCGGCGAGCCTGGCTTCCTGTTCGATGAGGTTGATCGTGACCTGCGCGTCGTGCCGCGCCTCGTTCTCGAGGTTCGTCACGAGCATCTTCTTGGCTTCCGCCCGGCTCAGTCCGGAAACCCGTTCCAGTTCCGCGGCGATCCGCTCCGATTCCTTCTGGAGCTCCCCCTCCCGTTCCTCTGATGCCCTCTCCCGGTTGCTGACCGCTTTTTCGGACTTCTCAAGCGATTCAACGCGCTTTTCTAGGTTCTCTTCCTTCTGGATGAGGCGTCTCTCGGTGCGCTGCAGCTCGATGCGGCGCTCCCGTGTCTCCTTTTCCAGCTCATTGCGCTCCCGCAACAGCCGGTCCTTGCTCTCAAGAATCGCCTCTTTCTTCTTCGCTTCCGCTTCGCGGAGAGCCTCCCCGACGATACGGGAGGCCTTCTGTTCGGCCGATGAAAGCTGGAATCTCGCAATGAGCCATCGAATTAGCCAACCTAGAAAAACACCAGCGAGAGGAAGAATGAAGTACAACAGTGTGCTCATTTCCTTCCTCCACTAGAGTTAAGTAATCGCTATCAAGCTTAGATGACAAGAGTGGCTTTGTCAAGGGTAACGCTTTGCCGTATGACGAAGGAAGTTGTTACTTTACCAGCAATTTCGAAAGGATGGCGCCAAGAGTAGTCTCCGTTTCGCCGGAGAACGAAAGGAATAGATACGCTTCCTGGCTCCGGAAGGTGGCAGGAATGAGGATCATCCGCTTCATGTACTTGATATCCTCCGAATCGAACCGGGAAGCGAGGAAACGGATCTCGGAGGGGTTGCGGTTGATAAGCACCGTCATGCGGGACCGGAGGAACTCTGTGACCAGGGGCTCCTCGCCCGGAAAACGGCAGGCCTGGAAGGACTTCTCGCTGAGCCCCACGGTCAGGTCCGGCGCGTACTCCTGGGGTCGTTTCAGAAGGATGCCCGCGTTCACGCCGGACACGCGGCGGGACACCTCCACGAGGCTCTTCATCTGCGTGGTGTGGGTGAAAGACCGGGGATAGGAGGACAGGAACTTGTCGTAATCGATGCCATTGCGGGCAAGCGGCATCGGGTTCGTCTTCTCCTGGTCCAGCGGGAACGATTCTTCCATTCCGGGGCCGCGGTCCGCGGAAACCACCTTGGACAGGTCCAGCAGGTCCTCGTCCCGCAGCAGGTCACCGATACCGCCCACGCTCTCGTCGCCGCGCGACCCCTCGGCGGCCGAGTCCGCGCCCTGGACCACCTGGTGGGCAAGGTCACGCAGGCCGGCGTCCTGGCGACGCTCCTTCTCCCGTTCGCCGGCGGTGTAGACCTCTTCCTTGATCTTGAACACGCCGTCTTCCATGACGATGGCGGACTTCGCCTCTTCCACGAGCTGCGCCAGCTCCGCCATGCTCCACGAGCGGACGGATCCCGCCTTCACGAGGGCTGCCAGCTCTCCGGCGGCGTCTTCCGCGCGCGCCGGCGCCGCGACAGCAGGCCCTTCCTCCTCGTCGTCCACGGCCTCCAGCTCTTCGAACTCGGGGGTTCCCGTGGGGACGGCAGCCGGGCTGAGATCGGCCTCCTCGGCCTCCTCCGCCTCCTGCGCTTCCTCCACGTCCCCGGGCTCCGGGAACGGCCCCTGGTATTCGTCGCTCTCCGCGGTTTCCGGACCTGGTCCGGATGCCGCCGCGTGCGCCGCCTCTTCCGCCGCCGGCAGGTATTCCAGGCCTTCCTCCACGGGAAGGGGCGGAAGCGGAGCCACTTCCGCCATGGGGACAAGCTCTTCCAGTTGTTCCCCGGCGGAAAGCTCCCCGAGATCGATCTCGCCGTCATCCGCGGCTGCTTCCGCAAGCTGCCCGGACTCAGGCTCGGTCTTGCTCGCGTCCCGGCCCGGGATGCGGATCTCCATGAACTCGGTGACGGCGGTGCGCAGCAGTCCGCGCCCCCGTTCCCGCGGTTCGCGGCCGGTCTCCGCCTCTACCACGGGGGTGGGCTCACCTTCCTCCGGGGCCTGCCCCGCTTCCTCGGCTTCCGCGAACGCCTCGGCCTCGGTGATCTCCACCGCCTGCTCTACCGCGGCTTCTTCCTCCGCGAGCTCCGCCTCTTCTACGGGTTCTGCTTCTTCCACAAGCTCGGCTTCTTCAACCGAAGCAGCCTCTTCGACCGCGGGCGCCTCTTCAATCGGAGCGGCCTGTGCAACCTCTTCCGCGGGCGCCTCCTGGATTGTCTCCGCTTCGGACAACTCGGCCGGCGCTGCTTCCTCGACCGCTTCGGCTTCCTCGAGGAGCTCGGGCTCTTCCAGGAGCTCGGCCTCCCCGTCGGCGGGCGCGGCCGCTGCCGGCGCCACCTCTGCCGGCGCGGCCTCCGCTGGCTCGGGTTCTTCGGCGGGCGCCGCTTCTTCGATAGCTTCGGCTTCCGCTACGGGCTCAGCTTCCTCGACTGCCTCGGCTTCCTCTATTACTTCAGGTTCCTCAGGCGCCGGCGGCTCTTCACCAGCCGCCTCTTCGATAGCTTCGGCTTCCGCTACGGGCTCAGCTTCCTCGACTGCCTCTGCCCCTTCGGCTACCGGCGCGGCCTCCGCCGCCTCGACAGCCTCCGCTTCTTCGACCGCCTCGGCCTCTTCGATCGCCTCGGCCTCTTCGATCGCCTCTGCCACTTCGGTGGCCTCCGGCTCGGCCGCCCCGGCTTCCTCTACGACTGCCTCTTCCTCTGCGGCCTCGGCCTCTTCGACGGCTTCGGCTTCTTCGACGCTTTCGGCCTCTTCGACAGCCTCTGCCTCTTCGACAGCTTCTGCTTCTTGGACGGCCACGCCCTGCTCCGCAGACGCGGCCGGCCGAGGAACCTCCTCCAGGACTTCCGCGGCGCTGATCTCTTCCACCCGCGGGGCGCGAGCGGCACCCGCGGGCGCGGGCCGGGCGGCCGGCAGGACAAAGTTCGCGTTCTGGAGCGCGGACTGGATGAGCGTCTCCAGGCGGGAGATGTCCATGGCGCCGATTGCGGGAGCCGGCGTCTCCACGCGGCGCGAGATCAGGTCGATGATCTCGCCCCAGCTCTTCGTCATGTACTCGTCGATGACGGGCTTCTTCTTCCGCGCCACCCGGCCGATGCCACGCTGGATCTGCCAGGTGATCTCGTCCTTGCGCGCCTCCAGCTCCTTGCGCCACTTGCCCCAGTCCGCGCCGCCGGGGCTCTCCACGAGCTCCGTGATGAGCTGGATCTGGAACCGCTTCACGCGCTGGCGCAGGACCTCCAGCGGGTCGGAGCGGAGATTCAGCAGCAGGTAGATCAACAGGAACACGGTGCAGAAAAAGGTGGCCAGCAGCAGCCCCTTCATCAGGTCCGTCATCTCGAACTGGGACGCCGGTATGAGCAGGCAGGCAATCCCGCCGGTGGACAGGCGCTGGTTGAAGGCGCGGTAGCCGGTGCTGCGGCCCTGGGGATCCGTCAGCACGAGGGACCCGACGAACCGCTCGGAGCCCGGGTTGCGCGCCCAGATGCCGGCCAGGGAATCCGCCACGGACGCAGAGACCGGGGGCCCGTTGATGAGGATTCCCTCGGAGCCTACCAGGGAGACCTGGGCCACGGGGAAGCCCGCGGAGAACGCGAGCTGGGTGAGCAGGTCCTTGCCGGAGACGTACACGGCGAGCGTGCCGCCCTGGTTGATGCCGGCCGCCGCGCCGGAGACGGGCAGCGAGTAGACAAACACCCCGCGGGCGGAGTCCACGAGCACGCGCGGCGGTTCGGTCGGCGCGCGAAGGAGATCCTCCACC
>DASRZR010000086.1:0-2138 GCA_035686185.1 Spirochaetia bacterium
CGCTGGGCGCCTACTCCGGCCTCGTGTTCAAGTCTGACTCCACGGTCGTCATCAGCCAGGCTGACCTGAACGACCGCACGGTGGCGGAAGACTTCACGAAACCTTCCACCCTCTTTGCCCCGCCGCGCGCCATCGGGTACGTGGAGGCTGACTTCACCCGGCTGGTTCCCGGCCAGAAGGTCATGGTGGCAGAGGCCGTGCAGCTCGACCTGAGGACCTCGGGCATCGCGAAGGCCGGCGATTCACACTCGGCATTTTCCGCGGGTCCCACGGCGCCCGTGCACATGACCTACACGGGGCTGGGCGTGAGCGGGCGGATCACGGGACCGCTGTACTGGGACTTCTGGGGATACGCGGGGCTCGGGATGTCGATGACGTCCACGGGGCCGTTCGCGCAGGCCAGCGTCAACCAGACAACGCACCAGGCGGTGCCCGAGGTGCTTCAGACCTGGAAGACGAGCTACGTTGTCAACGGCATCGGGAACCTGGACCTGACGCTCCTCCTGCCGGAGTCGAGCGACCTCGTGGTGGACCTGGGGATGATGCTCGGGAGCTGGGACAAGGACGGCATCTCCCCTGACCAGAACCTGCCCACGGCGCAGCAGGGAAGCAAGCCCAGCCTGTTCACCGGCTACTTCGGAATCAGCCGGACCGGCTCCGCGCTCATCTTCAACCCCCAGCCGGTGAACATGGGGATCCTGCAGCTCCTGGTCTCCGTCAAGCCGTTCGCCCCATCCACGAACGACCTCGCCAACGTACAGCTTACGATGAGCGGCTACCTCTACGTGCGGCCGACCTCCGGGCCGATCGCGGAGTCCGGGCTGGACCCCACGAAGTCCAGCCTCTACGTGGGCAGCGAGGGCGACGTGAACGTGCTCTGGAGACCGGCCTCCGACTGGGGCGCCAACCTGGGCGTAGGCGTGTTCGTTCCCGGGCCGGCCATGACGCGCGGCGTGGAAATGCGCCTCCAGCTTGGCGCCAACGTGAGCTTCTGATGAGGAGCACGACGATGAGGAATGCAAGACTGATCGCGCTGTGCATCGGGCTGTGCCTGGCGGCCGGCGCGCTGGCATCCGCGGCCGACCTCAACGCCACCGTGGTGAAGATCACGGGCAAGGCCGAGATGCAGAAGGACGGCGCCTGGGTGGCGCTGACCGTCGGGGAGGTCCTTCCGGTGGGCGCCACCGTGTCCACGGGCTTCCGCTCCGAGCTTCAGTTGAAGATCGGACCCTCCACCGTGGCCGTGAAGGCACTCACCCGGCTTACCATCAAGGACCTCGTGCAGAACGGCGGGGCTGCAAAGACCGACCTCTACCTTGCGGTAGGAAAGATATCCGCGGAGGTGAACAAGTCGGAGACGGTAACGGAACAGGACTTCACCGTGGGCAGCCCGGTCTCCACCGCCTCCGTCCGCGGCACCTCCTTCACCTTTGACGGCGTCAACCTGAAGGTGGATCGCGGCGTGGTGGACTTCAGTGACCTGCGCGGCAACACGGTGCAGGTCCCCGTGGGCGAATCGGCCCGCGCCGTGGCCGGCTACCAGAGCACGCTTGTCTCCCCGCGGGACGTGGCCGCGCAAGAGTCCACGGTGCAGTCCAATGCCGGCAATGACTACGGCCAGACGGATGCCACCTGGGACGAGTCGTACTACTCGTGGGACGGCTTCGACTACTCGGACATCCTGGACAGCCTCGACAACTACGACTGGTATTCGGAGTTCCCCAACGTCCACATCACCGTGGGAGGAATCGCGCCATGAGAAAGCTGACACGCTACCTCGCGTTCGCCGGCATCGCGATCATCCTGGGGAGCTGCTCGTTTGCCACCGGAGCGCTCAACCACAAGAAGGCCCGCGTCGTGGCATCCGCCCTCTGGCGCGGCAAGACCACGGCGGCGGCCCGGGCCGTCCGCACGGCCGGCGCCGCAAACTCCCTGACTCCCTTCGTAGGGCGCCATCACGCCCTGCCCCCGCGCCCTGCCCGGGCGGCAACCGCCAAAGTCCGCGCGTCCAACGCGGTGAAACCGAAGGACCTCTCGGCATCCACCGACATCGATTACATCACCTATTCCATCGTGAACCTGGACCCGGGCTCGGGAGAATCAGAGATAGATGACTTCCTCGACCCCTACTACCCCTA
>DASRZR010000087.1:0-8197 GCA_035686185.1 Spirochaetia bacterium
GTATACGTCACCACGGTCACCACCCAGTACACGTGGTTCTACCAGGCGGTCCAGCAGGAGGGCACGGGCTCCGGCGTCATCATAGACCAGCAGGGTCACGTGGTGACGAACTTCCACGTGGTGAGCGGCGCGGACAAGATCAGCATCACGCTTGCGGACGGGTCCATCCAGGAGGGCACCGTCGTGGGCACCGACCCGGAGAACGACCTGGCCGTGGTGAAGTTCAATCCCAAGGGGCGCGCGCTGACCACGGTGAGCTTCGGGGACTCGGATTCGCTTCGCGTGGGGATGAAGGTCCTCGCCATCGGCAACCCGTTCGGGCTGGATCGCACCCTCACGCGCGGTATCGTCTCCGGGCTGGCAAGGCCGCTTCAGACAGAGCAGGGCTTCATGATCCGGGAGACCATCCAGACGGACGCCGCCATCAATCCGGGCAACTCGGGAGGAGCGCTCCTGAACTCCCACGCGGAGCTCATCGGGATCAACACCGCCATCAAGTCTCCTTCCGGCGGATCGGCGGGCGTGGGATTTGCCATCCCCTCCGGCACCGTGAAGCGGATCGCGGACGAGCTGATCCGCTACGGCGCCGTCAGGCGCGGATGGATCGACATTGATCCCATCGAGCTGTTCCCGCAGCTGGTGGACTACTTCGACTTGCCGGTGCAGAAGGGGGTGATGGTCAACCAGGCGGGGCCCACGGCACAGCAGGCGGGCCTGCGCGGCGGGGACAAGCAGCATGCCGTGCGGTCCGGGCGGCAGATCATCTACGGCGGCGGGGACATCATCACGTCCGTGAACGGGCAGACCATAGAGTCCATCACGGACCTGTACAACGCGCTGGAGAGCACGAAGCCGGGGGAGGTGGCCACGGTCACCGTGGTGCGGGGCTCGCAGACGCGCACGCTCACCGTGAAGCTCATCACGGCTCCCACGCAGGGCCAGCAGTAGGTCGGCCGTGCCTCCGCTGCAAGTCGTCGCCACCTTCTCCCCGGCCGGTGACCAGGGACGCGCCATCGAGCTGCTCGCCCAGGGGGTCTCCCGCAACATCCGGTTTCAGACCCTGAAGGGCGTCACCGGCTCCGGCAAGACCTTCACGATGGCCAAGATCATCGAGCAGGCCCAGCTTCCCACGCTGGTGCTCTCCCACAACAAGACGCTGGCGGCCCAGCTCTACCGGGAGTTCAAGGATTTCTTCCCGAACAACGCGGTGGAATACTTCGTGTCCTACTACGACTACTACCAGCCGGAAGCCTACGTCCCCGGCAAGGACCTCTACATAGAGAAGGACGCCTCCATCAACCGGGAGATCGAGCGCATGAGGCTGTCCGCTACGACCTCCCTCATGGAGCGCCGGGACGTGATCGTCGTGGCCACGGTGAGCTGCATCTACGGCCTGGGCAACCCGGAGGACTACCGGGACATGCGCATCGAGCTGAAGAAGGGCGACACCGTGGACATGAGGGACGTCATGCGCCGCCTGGTGGGCCTGCAGTACGAGCGAAACGACGCGGTCTTCGAGCGGTCCCGGTTCCGGGCGCGCGGAGACGTGCTGGAGATCTATCCCTCCTATGCCAAGGAGGCCGTGCGCGTGGAGTTCTTCGGGGACGAGATCGAGCGCCTGCGCAGGTTCGACCCTCTCACCGGGGAAGGCTTGGAGGAGCTTGAGTTCGCCACGATCTACCCCGCCAAGTATTTCGTGATGCCGCAGGAGCGCCTTCGCAACGCCGTGCAGCTCATCCGTGATGAGCTCTCGGCGCGCTACGCGCAGTTCACCCAGGAAGGAAAGCTGCTGGAGGCGGAGCGGATCAAGGCGCGCACGGAGTATGACCTGGAGATGCTGGAGGAGATGGGCTACTGCTCCGGCATCGAGAACTATTCCCGGCACCTGAGCGGGCGCAAGGAGGGGGAACGCCCCGCCGTGCTCCTGGACTTCTTCCCGGACAAGTTCCTGGCATTCGTGGACGAGTCCCACGTGACGCTTCCGCAGGTGCGCGGGATGCACGAGGGAGACCGGGCACGCAAGTTGTCATTGGTAAAATACGGGTTCCGGCTCCCCTCCGCGCTGGACAACCGGCCGCTGGTCTACAACGAGTTCGAGAGCATGCTGGACCGCGTGGTCTTCGTGTCCGCCACGCCGGGAGAGGAAGAATCCGCGAAGTCCGGCCAGCTCGCCGAGCAGGTCATCCGTCCCACGGGATTGCTGGACCCCCTGCTGGAGATACGCTCCACCACGGGCCAGATGGAGGACTTATACGGAGAGATCCGCGCGCAGGTCCAGCGGGGAGAGCGCACGCTGGTCACCACGCTCACCAAGCGCATGGCGGAGGACCTGACGGACTACCTCGGCGAGCTCGGCCTGCGCGTGCGCTACCTGCATTCTGAGATCGAGACCATCGAGCGGGTGGAGATCCTGCGGGACCTGCGCATGGGCACCTTCGACGTGCTGGTGGGCATCAACCTCCTGCGGGAAGGGCTGGACCTTCCCGAGGTGTCCCTGATCGCGATCCTGGACGCGGACAAGATCGGCTTCCTGCGATCGGCCACGTCCCTGATCCAGACCATCGGCCGGGCGGCGCGCAACGTGAACGGCCGGGTGATCATGTACGCGGACCGCACCTCGGACGCCATGACGCTCGCCATCCAGGAGACAGAGCGCCGACGCGCCATCCAGGAGAAGTACAACGCGGAGCACGGGATCACGCCGGTGACCATCTCGAAGTCCATCCAGGACATCCTGGTGCGAAAGCGGGAGGAGAAGCGCCGCTCCGAGGAGACGAACATCGAGGTCCTGACGCGCAGTTACAACGTGCTCATCCCCAAGGAGAAGAAGCAGCTCATCCGCGCCCTTGAAGAAGAGATGTTCGAGCTGGCCAAGAACCTGGAGTTCGAGCGCGCGGCCCTGGTGCGGGACGAGATCCGAAAGATCAAGGAGCTCTCCAGTACCGCCGAAGGCGGCGCCTAGAACAGCACGAAATCCACCGGCCCGCCCGAGACGTGCGGCTCGAAAACCGCCGACGTCCCGTCCGAGGCCACCGGGTCGGTGTCGTTCCAGTTGTTGTCCACCCCGGATTTGGCGTAGGCGAAGGCCTCCAGGGCCGTGATGTGGCCGTCCTTGTTGAGGTCGGCGGATCCCTCCAGCCCCTGGAGTAGCCAGTACGTCATCACGCCGTGCTTCCAGTTGTCCCATTCGTAGCTGCTCTCATCCCGTCCCGACGCGGACAGCACCATGGCGCCGTAGGGGGACAGGCCCGTGGAGGAGGAGCTCATGTCTGCGTAGTTGGATATGGCCTCGATGAGCGTACCCGGGCTCACGAACGTGGGGCCGCTTACGGAATCAGAAGGTGTCCAGTCCGACTCTAGCTGGTTCCCGATGAAGCCCCCGGAGTTGCACGTATCGAGGACGACGATCTTTCGCGGGGTCTTGAGGGCGTTCAGGTAGCCGCCCATCTCGTCGTCTCTCACGCAATCGTTCTTGTATGCGGCGTATTCGTCCTGGCTGCTGTCCCACTGCACGGCGCCCTCCGGCACGAAGAACTCGTGGAGCGGAGAGCTGGTGGTGTCCTGGGTACCGTGGCCCGAAAAGTAGAAGAGGAACGTGTCATCCGATCCCATGACGCCCGCGAAGTAGTTCGCGATGTCCAGCGGGATATTCGCCTTGCTGGGCCCGTTGGCGCCGCTGGCGTCACTGGACAGCGTGCCGACCGGCACCGGCGTGCCGGCGGACGTCGTCAGGTACTCCTTCCCGCTCGCGTCCACCCACCGGGCCACGACCGTGTAGCCCTCGCCCCGGAGAAGCGTCGCCAGAGACTGTGCATCGGCATCCGGATAACTGAGGTTGGGGTCCGCCGAGGTCCCGTTCGTGACATTGGCTACGTAGGTCGAATCGGTGGGAGACACGTACGCCGTTACCCCATACACCAGCGCGAACTTCTTCGACGTGATGTTCGAGTAGTCGAACAGCTTGCAGGAGAGGAGCGCCGCCATCAGCGCCGCGGCCGCGAGGATCCGAACCAGCGTCTTCATTGTCTCTGTGATACCTTTCCGACGGTGTATAGCACGCCAATGGACAGGCCCGTCGACACCGAGTAGTCCAGGTCCCGGCGAAGCTGCATCGCCACCGGCAGCGCAAGCGCGAAGGTGAACTGTGGAAGCGCCGCCGGCGTCCAGGTTGCCAGTCCTTCCACCCGGGGCTCCAGGTAGAAGAACGCGAGCGTGGTGTACCAGTAGCTGGGCAGTGCCGCGCCAATGCCGGCTCTGACTCCGCCGCGTATCTCGCCCAATCGGGGGGAGGCCGCGATGGTTCCCGTGAACACGCCCATCACGGTCACCGCCCCGCCGGAATAGCCTCGGTAGAGGAAGTCGCCGGAGATGTCAGAAGGCTGCACGGTGAAGGCCACGACCGACGTTTCAATGCCGGCCCACGAGGCGGTGAGGGGAAAATAGAAATCCAGTGTCAGCCCGCCCCCGTATTGCAGCTTGGGTCCGAAACCCTGGCCGGCCGAGATCGTGGCCGTGCCGCCGGCGCTGCCGCCGATGGAGAACGCGTGAGCGCCGGCCGTTGCCCAGAACGAACAAATGAGGAATAGTAGCAGTCGTGAGAGCCGTGACCAGGACATCCTTGCGCAAATATAGGTTCGCCGCGGGCCCGATTTCAAGGACGGGCGTCCGTTGCCGGACGCGGCACGCGGCGCTCGCGGTGTGCGCGTGCATTGGCGTGGCAGCGGCCATGGGCGCCTGCACGCGATCGGGAACGTCGGAACGCGTCACGCTTCCCCCCACGCCGGTCCTGAGCATCCGCTCCACGTGGGCCGTCGTCAAATCACCGCTCCTTCGCGTGCGGGAAGGGCCGTCGAACCAGGCCACCGTGCTTTCCCACATCCGCCTGGGCGCCGTGATGGAGGTGATGACCCGCGGCGACAAGGAAGACACGGTGGAGAACGAGTCCGCGTACTGGTACCGCATCGACTATCAGGGCCTGAAAGGCTGGGTGTTCGGGTCGTACATCGAGCTGTTCGACTCGCGCGGCAAGGCGGACAAGTTCTCCTCATCGCTGCAGTGAGCACGCCCCTTGCTTCCGCGCTTTCATGGCTCCTTCCGCCCGTGTGCGGCGCCGCTGTCGGCGCGCTGATCGGACGGCTCGCCGTGGCTCCCCTCGTGACAGCCGCCGCGCGCCGGCTGGCCCCCGGCGGTTCGACGGGTGTGAGCGTGGAAGAGCATCTCGCGGGAGCGGTGAACCGACTGCTCTCTTCCCGGGAAACGATCTACGCCGTGCGGGACCTTGTGACCGGGCTCGTGGGGGCCTTCGCCGCCCGGCCCATGGCGGAAGTCTGGCAGAAAGCAGCGCTGCGGGACGTGCTCTCGCGCCGTCTGCTTCCGGCCCTGGCGGAAGAGCAGAGAAGGACCGCGATCGCCACCTTCGCGGGCGTCCTGGTTGCCGGTCGGGCGGGTCAGGCCCTCAGTGACGGGGTGATTTCGGAGGTGACGGCGGTAGTGCAGAGCGCCGTGCCCCAGGCCACGGATGCGCTCCTGGACTGGCTGGAGTCCGCGGAGACGCGGGAGGAGCTTTCCGCGCGGGGCCGCGAGCTCCTCCCCCGGATCCTGGAAAAGCTGAGCGACCTCCAGAAGCTGTTTCTCACTGCCGGGCAGTTCGATCGCCGTCTCAACGAGCAGATGCCAGAGATCGTGGACGAGACCGTCCGGGTGCTGCGCCGCATGATCCTGGATCCGCGTCAGCAGCAGCGCCTGTTGGACGTGTTTTCCACCGCCGCGCGCGGCTGGCGGGACTCCCTGCTGGTCACCGGCCCTGCGGAGGCCGGTGGGCCTGCCGCGCCGCGGGAGAAGCTCGCCCGGGCCGCGGAGGCGCTCGTGGACCGGTTTCTCGCCACGCTGGAGGACCCCGCGCAGGGGCAGCGAGTAGCATCCGAGGCCGCCGACAGGGCAGAGGCGGACACGCGGACGGCGGGCGCGTTTGCGCGGGAAACCCTGGGCGTGCAGGAATCCCAGGTGGTGGACCTCATCAGCGCGAACGTCCTGCGGCTTCTCACTGACCGTTCCACCGCGCAGACCCTCGCGCGCGCCGGCGCGGCCCAGCTCGGAGAGCTTCTGCCCCGGTTGACGCGGGACGTCGCCACCCGGGCCGGAGGCAACCGGCTCCTGTCAACCCTGGGCGCCGTCTCGGGGCTGTGCGCCGGCCTCCTTGTCATCGGGCTTCGCGCGTTGGGGTTGGGCTAGGAGCTGAGATTGACCGCACTCCCGTTTTGCCCTAAGGTAGACAATCCGCGATGTCGTCGTTGAACGTTCTCCTGTTCGCGAGCGATGAACACCAACTCACGACCATGGCGCAGGAGCTGCAGGAGGAAGGGTTTTCACTTGCTACTGCCCGCTCGCTGGACGAATCCCTTCGCCATCTGCGCGCGGATGAGTTCCAGGTTGTCATCCTGTCCTCGCGCGCTCCGGATGGCGGCGTGACTCCCGCTGTGCGCGCCATGAAAAGCGTTCGCCCGGACCGCCCGCTGCAAGTCCTGCTGCTGGCGGAGGCGGAGGAGAAAGCGGAGATGAAGCGGTCCGTGGAATCGGGGGCGGACGACTTCATCCGGGTCCCCTACGATCCCCTGGAGCTTCGCGCACGCGCCCGTGCGGCGCAGATGCGCTGGGAGAACGAGGAGAACCTCGTCAAGGAGCGCGAGTTCTACCGGGTGGCGGTGGCGGAGGAGGAGCGCCTGTCCTCTCTCGTCCTGGACCAGAACCTCAGCCTGAAGGATGCCTACGAGAAGATCCGCCGCCTGAACGAGGAGCTGGAGAAAGCCAACCGGGAGCTGGAGCAGATTGCCGCCTTCGACAGCCTCTCGGGACTGCTGAACCGCCGCAGCCTGTTCACGAGGATCGCCATCGAGATCGAGCGCAGCATCCGCCTCGACGTCCCGCTCACGGGCCTCATGCTGGACATCGACCGGTTCAAGGGCATCAACGACAACTTCGGCCACCAGTGCGGTGACATGGTGATCCGTGAGATCGGCGCCCGGCTGCAGGCCGGCCTTCGCAAGTACGACTACGCCGGCCGCTACGGCGGAGAGGAGTTCTTCGTCGTGCTGTCCAACACCACGGCGTCCCAGGCGCACGGCATCGCGGAGCGCTTCCGCCGGGACATCGACGAGATGCGCATCACCTGCGGCGGAGAAACCATCGGCGTCACGATCTCCATCGGTGTGGGAGGCTACGTGCCCGGAGAGAGCCAGGAATCGTGGATCGAGCGGGTTGACCGCGCCATGTACCAGGCCAAGCAGTCCGGACGCAACCGCGTGGTCCTGGACTGAGCCGGACGGGGCGCCGCGGAAGGGCGGAGGCCGCCGCGCTACTGCGGGGCAGCGGCAGGGCGCGCCGCCGCCAGGCGGCCGTTCACCCAACCCGCCATCGCCGTGAGACGGTTCTCCAGGGACTGGACCCGGTGATTCCGGTCGCCCAGCGGCACGTTGCTCTTCATGTAGACCAGACCGTAGAACAGCGCATCGGTTCCCGCCGGTATCACGATGACGTGGCTCACCAGGCCGCGCGGGGAGACCACGGGGACGAGAAGGAAGGTGATGGCGGACAGGTTCTCCGTCTTCACGTGGACGTAGGCGGACGTAGCGGTGAACCGCTCCGCGTAGGTGTTCTTCCCGAAGCTGTTGTCCTCCTGCAGCGTGAGCAGGTCGCGCTGGCCGGGGACCGCGTCCAGCACGGGGTCCGCGATCGGTTCCGTGCTCTGCGCTGATTCCACCGCGAAGGACTGCAGGAACAGCGGGGTCTCTTTCCCCCGGGAGACCGACCAGTAGTTGATCCCCTTCATCGTGCTCACCGCAAGCAGCGCGTTGCTCAGGGCCAGGAATCCCTGGGGCGTGTCCAGCGCCGCCCGCCCGCCGGGCAGGATGGCCAGGAGCTCCGCGCCCACCGTGGGCCCGAGCGCGCGCACGTCCTGCCGGATGGGATCCGCCGCGTCCAACATCGGCAGAAGGGTGGGGGCTCCGTTGGCGGGCATCTCCGCCTTGATCACCTGGCCGGAGCGCAGCCGGGCAAGCGACGCGGCGTCCACGTAGGAAACCAGCGGGTCGGCGGCCGATGCGAGTGCCGCCGAGCACACCACCAGAGCGCCCGCGATGATTGCGACCACGGAGAGTCTCATGATAGTGTGAACCTACCGTATGGCGGACAGGATTTCAAC